>JAYTCP010000672.1:0-5502 GCA_043736435.1 Planctomycetia bacterium
GGGCCGGCGGAGAGGCCTTGGAGCTGCGCCTCCCCCGCGAGGTGCTGCCCGCCAGCGCGCGCGTCGTCGTCACCGTGGTGGACGAAGAAACGGGAGCTCCGGTGGCGGCGAAGTACGTCCGGTTCCGGCGGGGCGAGCAGGCAATCATGGTGACGGCAGAGGCTCCAGGGCGCATGCGCGAGACGCAGGTGTCCGTGGGGACGTGGCGCGTGCGCGTGATGGCGGAAGGCTACCCGATGCACGTGGTGCCCTTCGTCGTGCGGGAGGGGGATGCGGAGCTGCCGCTGACGCTGCGGATCGGACGCGGGCTCGTCCGTGGCGGCGAGGTGCGAGCGCCCGACGGTGCCTCGTGGGGCGACCGCAAGCTCTGGTTCAGCGCCATCGATGCGACGCCCGCGACGGGCTCCGTGGAGGCCGTTCGCGACGGTGCCGTGTGGAGCGGGACCACGTTCCGCCCGGGTCGGTACCGCGCGGTCGCCCTGGAGACCGGCGACCCCTGGATCGGAACCGCTCCGATCGTCGTCGAGCCCGGTTCTGAGCAGGCGCCCCTGGCGGTGGACCTCGTCCCGGCGGGCTCGCTCCGCATCGTCGCGCCCCGCGCCGCTCCCGCGGTCGAGGCGGAGTACGCCGTGCGCGTGACGATCGCCGATGGCGCACTCGTGGCCGAGCGAGCGGGCCTCGTCGTGGTCCGCGGGTCCCCCCTGTTGAAGCCCGAGCCCCTGGCGCCGGGATCCTACGTCGTGCGGGTGACCGCGCCCGACGGCAGGGCACACGAGGAGATCGTGACGATCCGGGCCGGGGAAACGACGGAGATCGAACTTCCGTAGGCAGCGGGTCGGGCGCCTCGTTGCCTCGCGAGCCCCCCCCCGGTATGGTCCCGGTATGGATACCTGGGTCGTCACGGGCGGGGCAGGCTTCATCGGCGCGACGGTCGTGCGTACGGTCCTCGCGACCACGCCGCACCGCGTCGTCGTGCTCGACGCGCTCACGTACGCCGGGCACCGGGAGAACCTCGAGGACGTCGCGAAGGACCCGCGGTTCACGTTCGTCTACGGGGACATCGCGGACCGGGAGACGGTGGAGCGCGTGTACCGCGAGCACGCGCCGTCGGCGGTGCTCCACCTCGCGGCCGAGACCCACGTCGACCGCAGCATCGACGGGCCCCGCGCGTTCGTGCGGACGAACGTCCACGGCACGCTCGAGCTCCTCGAGGGCGCCCGCGCGCACGTGGCGCGCCTGCCCAAGCCCGAGGGGGAGCGCTTCCGCTTCCTCGCAGTCTCGACGGACGAGGTGTTCGGCTCCCTCGGGCCCACGGGAAAGTTCACGGAGACGAGCCCGTACGACCCCCGCTCGCCCTACTCGGCGAGCAAGGCAGCGTCCGATCACCTCGTGTCGGCCTATCACGAGACGTACAAGCTGCCGACGATCCTGACGAACTGCTCGAACAACTACGGGCCGTTCCAGTTCCCCGAGAAGCTGATCCCCCTCGCGTTGCTCAACGCCTGCGAGGGGATGCCGATCCCCTTGTACGGCGACGGCAGCAACGTCCGCGACTGGATCCACGTGGAGGACCACGCCGAGGGGATCCTCGCGGCCCTCGCGCGCGGGCGCCCGGGCGAGCGCTACGGATTCGGCGGCGATGCGGAGCGCACGAACCGCCAGGTGCTCGAGGCGCTGTGCGACGCCCTCGAGGCCCTGCGCCCTGCCAAGGGCGTCCCGACGCTCTCGGCCCGCGGGATCGCCCGCTACCGCGACCTCGTGACGCTCGTCGCGGACCGGCCCGGCCACGACCGCCGGTACGCGATGGACGCCACGAAGGCCAAGCGCGAGCTCGGGTGGGCACCCCGCCACGACTTCGATGCAGGCATCCGCGCCACGGTCGCCTGGTACCTCGAGCACGCGGCGTGGTGCGCGGCCGTCCAGATGTCGGGCGTCGCGCGCGACCGGCGCGGCCTTCTCCCGGCGAACGAACCGACGAAGACGAAGGGATCGTGATGAAGGGCATCCTGCTGGCCGGCGGCGCGGGCTCGCGGCTCCACCCGGTGACCCGGGGCGTGAGCAAGCAGCTCCTGCCCGTCTACGACAAGCCGCTCGTCTACTACCCGCTCAGCACGCTCATGCTCGCGGGGATCCGCGACGTGCTCGTGATCACGACGCCGGACGACCAGACGTCGTTCAAGCGACTCCTGGGCGACGGCTCCGACTTCGGCGTCCGCCTGGCGTACGTGGCCCAGCCGCGCCCCGAGGGCATCGCCCAGGCGCTGATCCTCGCCCGCGACTTCCTCGCGGGGGCGCCCGTGTCCCTCGTGCTCGGCGACAACGTGATCTACGGTCACGGTCTCACGGGCGCGCTGCGGGCGGCGGCGGCCCAGACCTCGGGCGCGACCGTCTTCGCGTATCACGTGAAGGACCCCGAGCGGTACGGCGTCGTCGAGTTCGACCCGAAGGGTCAGGCCGTCTCGCTCGAGGAGAAGCCCGTGAAGCCGCGCTCCCCCTGGGCGGTGACGGGGCTCTACTTCTACGACGCTACTGCCGTGGACATCGCCGCCCACCTCAAGCCCTCGGCCCGCGGCGAGCTCGAGATCACGGACGTGAACCTCGAGTACCTCCGCCGCGGCACGTTGCGCGTCAGCAAGCTCGGCCGCGGCGTCGCGTGGCTCGACACGGGGACGGCCGAGTCGCTGCTCCAGGCCAGCAACTTCGTCCAGACCCTCGAGGAACGCCAGGGCGTCCAGATCGCGTGCCTCGAGGAGATCGCCTTCGAGAACGGCTGGATCGACCTGAAGCAGGTCCGTGCGCGCGCGAACGCGCACGGGAAGAGCCCGTACGGCGCCTACCTGCGGACGCTGGGCGGGGAGGAGCCCTCCCCCCGATGAGGTTCGTCCCGACCGCCATCCCCGACGTGATCCTGATCGAGCCCGACGTCCACAAGGACGGCCGCGGGCGCTTCGTCGAGACCTGGCACGAGCGCAAGTACCGCGAGGGCGGCATCCCGGGGCCGTTCGTCCAGGACAACGAGTCGTCGTCGGTGAAGGGCATCCTGCGCGGCCTCCACGCGCAGCAGAAGCGGCCCCAGGGCAAGCTCGTCCGCGTCCTCTCGGGGGAGATCTTCGACGTCGCCGTGGACCTCCGCCGCGGCTCGCCGACGTACCTCAAGTGGGTCGGGCTCACCCTCACCGCGGAGTCGGCGCACCAGGTCTGGGTTCCGCCCGGCTTCGCCCACGGCTTCTGCGTCGTGAGCGAGCGGGCCGACGTCGCCTACAAGTGCACCGACTTCTACGCGCCCGAGGACGAGCTCCGGATCCGGTGGAACGATCCCCAGATCGGGATCCGGTGGCCGATCACCGACCCGATCCTGGCCCCGAAGGACGCCGCCGCCCCCCTCCTCGCCGACGTCCTCGATCGCCTGCCTCGCACGTGAGCGGCGGGCCCTCTACGATGGATCCATGGGCCATCGGCAGCGGCAGCTCCTCCTCTTCGGATGCGCGATCCTCGCGCTCGTCGGCGCATTCATGGGCTACCGCCTCATCCGGCCCCAGCTGGGTCCCGCGCGCACGGAGCACGATCCGCTGAACGGCCCGCGGGAGGGGCTGGCGCCGGAAGCACCGCCAAGGATTCTGGGGGCGGCGGGGGCAGGGACGGCCGCTGCGACTCCCGCTCCTCCTCCCCCCACGCCCCCCACCTCCAACGCAGCGCCCGCTCCCTCGATCGGCCGCTTCCGCGCCACCGGGATCGTGCAGTCGGGTTCGAACGGCCCCGGCCTTCCCCGTGCCTCGGTGGAGATCTTCGAAGGCACCGACGCCCAGGGCGTGATCCTCGGCCGGGGGGAAGCGGACGTCGAGGGACGGTTCGCCATCGACCTCCCCTCCCTCGACCGGCTGTCGCCCGAACGCAGGTCGCAGGTGTCGCTCGCCGCCCGTGCACGCGCGAAGGGTCACCGCATCGGACACGTGATGATCTTCGCGCAGGAGGATCTGTCCGGTGCGCCACGCGACGTCGGAGTGGAGCTCACCCTGGACCCAGGCCACGACGTGTTCGGTCGCGTCGTGGACGAAGGGGGGAGACCCGTCGATCGGGTGCGCATGACCCTGTACGGCGACAGCCCCATGATGGGGATGCTCACGGAGGTCACGGACGCGGAGGGGAGGTACCGCTTCCCCATCGCGGCGCCCGGCACGGCGTTCCTCCTCGCGCATCGCTTCGGTGTCGGGACGGCGTCGATTCCGGAGACGCCGTTGTCGCTCGACGCGGACCTCGAGCTCCCGGACCTCGTCCTGCGGAGGGGAGCGGAGATCGCCGGCACGGTGGTGAACGCTGCGGGTCGGCCGATCGCGGGGGTTCCTGTGTACGCGCAGTGCCTGTCGATGCCGCGCGGGGGAGCGAAGGCAGAGATCGGCGCACCCTCCGGCACCGACTTCGGGAGCGCCATGACGGACGCGGAGGGCCGTTTCCGGATCCCAGGGATCTTCCCGGGGCGTGTCCGGCTCACGCCCGTGGCTGAGAGGCCGAGCGTGCCGCCGATCGATCCCTTCGAGACGGGACGGACGGACGTGCGGCTCGTCGTCTCCGGGCATGTTCTCCGGGTCGCGGTGGTGGACTCGGACGGCGCACCTCTGGTGGGTCCCGTTTGGTCGGTGACGGAGACCGACACGTCCCCGCCCCGGGCGCAGAGCGGGATGATCGGCCTCGGGATCGAGGGGGGCAACGTGGGCTTTGCCGTCGTGATGGAGGGAGCGAGCGTGCGCGTCGCGGCATCGCATCCGGGATGCGCGGGTGCCCTGGTGGAGACGAAGTGCGAGGGGGCGGGTCCGTCGGAGGTGACGCTCCGTGTGGCGCGCGCGGGGGCGCCCGGCCGCGTGCGCCTCACGCTGACGGGGGAAGCCGCCGGCCGTGCTCGCAGCCAACGCGTCAACGTCACCTCCCCGGCGACCGGCGCGGTCGATGGATACCCCCATCGCGTCACGGTGCTCGGCGACACGCTGGAGGTGCCGTCGGGCAAGCGTCGGATCGAGGTGCTCCCGCTCGAGGGATCCGACCCGTTCGCGGGAACCTCCTTCCTGCCCACGACCATCGACGTCGACGTGCCCTCGGGCGGCGACCTCACCGTGCCCGTGCCCGTCCAGTTCGGCGGGCGCGTGCAGGTCACCCTCGTGTGGCCGGAGGGGGCGAAACGCGCGAACCTGGACGGCGTGCGCCTCCGTTCCCTCGACGGGGCTACGGTTCCGGAGGACCTCCCCTGGCTCCAGAAGGTCGGCACCGGGGCCTCCATGGGCAGCAGCATGCTCCTCGAGACGACGCAGCCGATTACGACGGCCGTCGGGCTCGCCCCCGGCCGGTGGCTCCTCGAGCTCGACGTGAAGGGCTACGCGACGGCGCACCTGTCGGCGACGGTGACGGCGGGCGAGACGACCTCGGTGACGGCGGGGCTCGAGCGGAAGGGGAGGTAAGGCCGGAACGGGGAGTGCCCCCCGGAGGAGCCGGCGGCGGGCGGAAGCTCCCCCC
>JAYTCP010000673.1:0-2281 GCA_043736435.1 Planctomycetia bacterium
CCGCGGCGGCGGGCGTCGCCGCGCCGGGGCGCGCTCCGGTCGCCGCGGTGGCCACCGCGGGCTTGCCGGCGCCCCGGGGGGCGCGTCCGCCCCGCTTGAGCTCCTCGAGGAGGATCGTGTTGCAGAGCTCGACGCACTCGTTACAGATGTAGATGCCGGGGGGGCCGGCGATCAGGCTCTCGACCGCGTGGCGGCTCTTGCCGCAGAAGGTGCACTTCTCCACGCTGCGTCGGGGCGTCGTCATGTCACCTCACGGCCGGGGACCGAGCGCCCCGTGGGGGACCTCGGCGGCGGGCACGGTCGGACATCCGACCGGACCCTCACGAGCGGAGTCTACCGCCCCCTGCGGCATCGGCACCGAAGCGGCGACCGGCATGGGGAGACGGCGGGTTGCGGACGGGGCGCGGGGCCCCACCTGTGCTGGGCGCGGGGTGGCAGTGGTGCCGGGCGCGGGGCGGCAGTGGTGCCGGGCGCGGGATGGCAAAACGGCCGGGCGCGGGGCCCCAAAACGGCCGGGGGCCGGCCGGGGCGCACCACCTCCCGATCCCGGCCGGGCGCTACCGAAGGATCGTCGGGCTGCCCTCGGGGGGGCGGATGAGGGCGCCGGGGGCGCCGGGCACCTTCATCGACTCGACGACCTCGTCGATGAGGCCGTACTGGCGGGCATCCTTGGCCGACATGTACTTGTTGCGGTCGGTCTCGCGGTCCACCTGCTCGATCGTGCGTCCGGTGTGGCGCGAGAGGATGCGGGAGAGGGTGGCCTTGGCCTCCAGGATCTCCTCGGCCTCGATCTCGATGTCCGCCGCGGTGCCCTGGGCGCCGCCCCAGGGCTGGTGGACCATGATCCGGGCGTGGGGGAGGGCGAAGCGCTTGCCGGGCGTCCCCGCCGAGAGGAGCACCGCCGCCATGCTGGCCGCCATGCCCACGCAGACGGTCTCCACGGGACACGAGACGTACTGCATCGTGTCGTAGATGGCCAGCCCGGCCGACACGCTGCCGCCCGGGCTGTTCACGTACAGGTGGATGTCGCGCGCCTTGTCGGCCTTCTGGAGGTAGAGGAGCTGCGCGATCACCGAGTTCGCCAGCCCGTCGCCGATGGGCGAGCCGATGAAGATGATCCGGTCCTCGAGGAGGCGGCTGTAAATGTCCCAGGAGCGCTCCCCGCGCCCGGTCCGCTCGACGACGACGGGGATGTAGTACTCGGCGCGGACCCCCTCGGGGACCTCGAGGCCGTCGCGGGAGGTGGGCTCGTTCATCGGTGGGGATCCTGGGGGAGGGACTCGATCCTACTTGCCCTTCCGGGGGGCCGCCTTCGGGGCGGCGGCCGGTGCCTCATCCACGAGCTTCGCGGCCTTGCGCAGGGCGGCGCGCGCCTTCTCGTGGCGGAGGTGGGTCCGCAGCTCGGTGAGGCGGGCGGGCTCCTCCTGGAAGTACTGGATCACCTCGCCGGCCGAGCGCCCGTTGTCGCGGGCGATCTGCTCGACGGCGCCGAGCAGCTCGGGCTCTCCCACCTTCACGTCCTCGGCCTCGGCGATCTTCTCGAGCACGAAGTGGCGACGGAGGTCCGCCTCGACCTTCGCCTTCACCTCCGCCTCGTCGCCGGTGGCCTCCTTGTCGACTGCGTCCTCGTCCTGGCCCTCCGCCTGCGCCTCGACCCGCCGACGCTCGAGCCACCCCTCGACGGCGTTGGCGACGACCTCGGCCGGCAGCTCGAAGCTCACCTTCGCGAGCAGGATCTCGACCAGCCGGTCTTCGGCCAGCTTCTCGCGCTCGCGCTCGCGCGCGCGGAGGATCTTGCGGCTGACGTCCTTGCGCAGCTCGCCCACGTCGTCGAGGTCGTGGCGCTTGAGGAACGCCTCGTCGAGGTCGGCGGGCCGGAAGCGCTTCACGTCCTTCACCTCGAGGGCGACGTCGAACTCCTTGCCCGCGAGCGCCGCGCGCGCGTCGTCGGGCGCGGCCCGGCCCTTGAGGAGGTACGTGGCCCCGGCCGTGGCGCCCATGAGCTTCGCGTCGAGCCCGTCGATCACGACGCCGTCCACGACGCCTCCGCCCACGCGGTAGTAGGAGCCCTCCTCCGCGTGGAGGGTCTCCGCGCCCTCCCGCGCCGTCCAGTCGACGACCGCGACGTCGTCGGCCTCGAGGCCGCTCTCGGCGGGCACGAGGGTGCCCTCGGTCAGGCGCAGGCGCTCGATGCCGGCCTCGACGTCGCCCTCCGACACCGTCGCGGGCGGCACCGCCACCTCGAGCCCCGTCCAGTCGGGCAGGTCGAACTCGGGCCGCG
>JAYTCP010000674.1:0-2657 GCA_043736435.1 Planctomycetia bacterium
CCGGTGCTACGGCCGGCGCGAACGCGCGCCCTGGGGCGCGTTCGGGGCCGGGTTCGGTGCCGGTGCCTCGGCCTGGCGCGCGGAGGCGTAGACGAAGCCGCGCTCGAGGTCGGCGGCGGAGGTCCACTCGATCCAGAGGTACGTTCCGTCCCGGTGGCGGTAGCGGTTGAGGAAGCGTGCGATCTCGGCGCCCTGGGTCAGGGCGGCGGCGGCCTTCGAGGTCGACTCGCGGTCGTCCTCGTGGACGAAGTCGATGTAGGGCCGGCCCGTGAGCTCGGCGGCCGTCCACCCGAGCAGTCGCTCCCACGCGCGGGAGACCCGGAGGAAGCGACCGTCGAGGGACGCGACGCAGAGGAGCGCCTCGTGGGGGTCCTGCGCGGCGTGGATCGCCGAGGTCGCCCGGCCCGCCGCGGCCAGGTCCCGGTGCTCGTCGCGGAGGCGCACCTCCTCCGTCCACAGCTCGAGGCTGCGCTGGAGGAGGTACTGCGCGTCGTCCGACTCGGCGTACGCGCGGTCCACCCGCGCGAGCACCGCCCGCCATGCCTCCGGCGTCGTGGGGGCGGTCTCGGGCGTGAGGCCCAGGCGGCGCAGCTGGCGCTCGAGGAGCGGGTGCATCAGCCGACCTCCCCGATCGTGGTGAGCGTCAGGGTCTGGTTGTGGAGGTCGCCGCCGCCCTCGGCCGCCGAGGAGAACTCCCCGTGGGAGTAGAAGCCGATCTGCCTCGTGCCCGCGGGCAGCGCGTCGAGAGTCGCCTCTGGCTCCTCCTCGGCCCGTTCGCCCAAGAAGAGACGACGCCCCACGCACGAGACCGCGAGGGCGAGGCGCGCCCCGTGCGTCCGTCCGGCGCGCTCCACGGCCTGCGCGGTCGCCGTCGCGCTGCCGACGAGCTGGTCCGCGCTCGCGAACATCATGTGCGCGATGCAGCCCTCGGGCACGTCCCCCGCGAAGGTCATGGTGCGTCGATCCGCGTCGACGGAGAGGACCGTGCGCACGAGGCCGTCGCCGGAGCCGCGGCCCGCCCGGAGGGCGAGCGGGAACCGGAGCGCGGCGGCCGGGAGCCCCGCCGAGAGCGCGCCGAGGTACTCCTCGTAGAGGTCGAGCGCCGGGCGGCCGTCCATCTCGTGGAGCACGTTGCCCCGCGAGCGCGTCACGACGCGCTCGGGTCCGAAGGCCCTCCAGCCGCCGCCGCGGGCGTGCGCGAGCCGCACCCGGTCGCCGAGGAAGCCGATGGCGCAGGCCATCCCCGCCTCCGGGCGGCCGCCCGCGAGCACCCACGTCCTCTGGAAGCGCGCCCCGTCGCCCGCGAGCCCTCCCGCGACCGTCACGCCGCGCGGCAGGACGTCGTTCAGCCCGCGGACCAGCTCGCTCCCGTTCACCGTGAGCCCGTCGGTGAGCACGAACACGCCGCGGAGGTCCTGCGAGAACAGGCCGCGGGCGAGGGATCGACCGGCGTCGAAGGAGTCGGCGGCCCGCTCGAGCGGGGCCCACGCCGAGCGCACGGGCGTGTCGTCGAAGCGGAGGAGCGCGGCGACGAGGCCGCCCTCCTCGATGTGCCCGTCGAGGATCTCCCCCTCCGTGCTGCAGCCCGCGAGCGTCGCGTCGGGATAGGCCTGCACGAGCTCCGAGAACGCGTCCGCGGGCGTGCTCTCCGACGCCGACCCGAAGAGGAGGACGAGCGTGTCTTGCCCGTCGCCGGGAGGAAGGGGCCGCGGGGTCCACCCCGCGCTCGGGTCGTACCTCAGGACGTCGAGACGCAAACGGGCCTCCTGCGGCCCGGTCCGCGTGCCGATTCCCCGCGACGAACGCGCACGGAGGTCGCTGCTGCCGAGCCGCTACGGAGGCCACTCTAGCCCCCTGCACCCCTCTTGGCACAGGGGGTACCTCGGACCGGTCCCCCCGGCTCGTACACAACCTGTACGGAACGAGGGAGTTCGGCCCGTGTCGATTCAGGGGAACCCCCCCGGAGTCCAGCCCATGCCTCTCCCGTTCGCTCCGCGCTCGATCGTCCGTGCGGCCGCCGCCGCCGCCCTCTTCCTCCTCCCGGCCGCCCTCGCGCGGGCCGACGAGGCGGCGCCGGTCGCGCAGCCCCCGCGCCCGGGCCCCGTCGACCGCCCCGCCCCCTCGAAGCCCATCGACCTCGTGATCTGCCTCGACACGTCCGGGAGCATGCAGGGCCTGATCAACGCGGCCCGCCAGAAGCTGTGGGAGGTCGTGAACGAGCTGGCCACGGCCAAGCCGATGCCCGACCTGCGCGTCGCGCTCCTCACCTACGGCAGCGGCGGCTCCGAGGCCGACGGCTACGTGGTGCTCCAGACGGCGTTCACGAAGGACCTCGACCTCGTCTCCGAGAGGCTCTTCGCGCTCGGCACGCACGGCGGCACCGAGTACGTCGGCCGCGCGGTGAAGACCTCCGTGGACCGGCTCGCCTGGGGCGGCCCCGATGCGGTGAAGATCCTGTTCGTCGCCGGCAACGAGTCCGCCGACCAGGATCGCACCGCGCCGTTCCGCGAGGTCGTCGCCCACGCGGCGGGCCTCGGCGTGCGGGTGAACGCGATCTACTGCGGCGGCGCCGACGACGGCGACGCGGCCGGCTGGCGCGAGGTCGCGGCCCTCGGCAGGGGCCGCTACGCCTCGATCGACCACAACCAGGGCACCGT
>JAYTCP010000675.1:0-1865 GCA_043736435.1 Planctomycetia bacterium
CTCAGCCGGCCGCGATCGCCGGGAAGGGGTGCTCATGGGCGTTCTCGGTCGGTGGATCGGCCTGCCGCTTCTCGTCGTCGTCTCGGCGACATCCGCGCCCGAGCTTCGGGCGGACGGGCCCGCCGTGGGCGAGCCCGCGTTCGGCGCCGCGCTCGGCCTCGCGAAGGGCCACCTCGCCGCGGGGCGCGCGGCGGAGGGGCTGAAGGTCGTCAAGTCGGCCCTCGAGAAGCACGCGAACGAGGACTACGTGCGGGCGAAGCGCGCCGACCTCGAGGACCTGGTCCGCCGGCTGGCCTTCTGCGCGGAGTGCCCGCCCCCCGATCCGCAGTCCGTGGTGAAGGGGACGCTCAAGAAGTTCGTGTCGAAGAGCGGCGAGATCGACATCCGCTACACGGCCGGGAAGCCGACCGACTTCGAGGTGCTCGAGGACGGGGTGCTCCTGTTCCCGGCGCCCTTCCGGGGCGCCTTCACCGTGAGCGCCCAGGGCGACTCCTACCCCACGACGACCGCGAGCTCCCCGCGGATCACCGTCGGAGGGGTCGAGCACCCCAAGACGCAGAAGAAGCAGACGTGGACGGTCTTCTTCGGCATCCCGCCGTACACCGACGGGAACATGCAACGATGGCTCCCGGCGCAGATCATCCACCACGACGGGGACGAGAAGAAGGTCGTCTTCGACAAGGAGACGTCGCCCGCCACCCCGAGGAAGCCGTACCGCGTCGAGGTCGCCGTCACCGCCTCGCGCGTTACGGCCAAGCTGAACGGGATGGTGCTCGGCACCGCCTCGAAGAGCGACGGCGTGTTCGGCTACGCGATCATCGACCTCCCGAAGTGGAAGGAGATCGTCCTCACCGGGCTCGTCGAGCCGTCGTTCATCCAGGCGAAGCTAGACGCCATCGTGGACGGGAAGCGCGCGACGTTCGAGCGCTCGTTCGATGCCCGGACGCTGCTGCCCCCGTGGGTGTACGAGGCGTGCGCGCCCACGGCCGAGCCGCCCGTGCCGGGTGGCGACGAGTCCGCCGCGATCCCGGCGGAGCACGAGGAGGAGTATGCCGCGGGACTCGAGCGCCTCGCGGCCGACGACCACGAGGCGGCCCTCGCGGTCGCGGAGTCGCTGCGCGGCAAGGGCGCCCCCGCGGCGCTCGTCGGGGTCCTCGCGGCGCGCGCCCGGCTCGGGCTCGACCAGGCCACGAAGGCCTTGCAGGAGATCGACGCCGCCATCGCCGCCGACGCGGGTTCCCTCGGTGCGATGACCACGAAGGTCGAGATCCTGCTCCGGCTGGGTCGCGAGGCCGAGCTCGCCGCGGCGCTGCGCGCCCTCGTCGCCCACCCGAAGGCGGGGGTGGACGACCTCGAGGCGGCGGGGCTCTTCTCGTTGCTCGCGGGCCGGATCGAGGACGCGCTCGGCGCGGTCGAGGGGGCGGCGCGGAGGGGCCTCCGCTCCCCGATCCTCGAGAGGCTGTCGAAGGTGATCGTGCGGGCCAGGAACGGCCCCGACTGGCCCAAGACCTTCGAGGTGAAGTCGGCGAACTACCACGTGCTCTCCGACATCGACGCCGAGACGTGCCGCCGGGCCGCGGACCTCCTCGAGGAGGCCCTGCAGGCCTACCGGGCGCGCGTGCGCCCGCTCAAGCCTCAGCCGAGCCGCCTCTACAAGGTGTTCCTCTTCTCCGGCGAGGCCGGCTTCAAGCGCTACCATGCGGAGGCGTCGCTGAGGCCAGGAGCGCCGATCGAGAACGCGGCTGGGCTCTACAGTCCCCTGCTCAAGCAGCTCCTGATCTGGAACCTGCCCTCGCGCGACGAGATGATGCGGACCGTGCGGCACGAGGGGTTCCACCAGTACCTCGACCGTCTGCTGCCCGACC
>JAYTCP010000676.1:0-3182 GCA_043736435.1 Planctomycetia bacterium
TCGAGGCGCGCGAGGCCGGCCGCTACTCGGCCGACGACCTCGCGGTGCTCGCCGCCGTGGGCCGCCAGGCCGCCCTCGCGCTGCGCACGACCACGGCCATCTCCTCCGCCCGCGCGGAGGTGCGCCGGCTCTCCGGCAGCCGCGCCGCGGCGTCCCCCGACATCCTCGGCGAGGCCCCCGCCGTGCGCCGCCTGCTCGAGCTCGTGGACAAGGCAGCCGCGAGCGACGCGACGATCCTCGTGGAGGGGGAGACGGGCACCGGCAAGGAGCTGGTCGCCCGCCGCCTCCACGCGAAGAGCGCCCGCCGGTCGGGGCCGTTCGTCGCGCTCAACGCCGCCGCCCTCGTCGAGGGCCTCCTCGAGAGCGAGCTCTTCGGCCACGAGAAGGGCGCCTTCACGGGCGCCGACGCCCGCCGCGACGGCCGCATCGCCGAGGCCGACGGCGGCACGCTCTTCCTCGACGAGGTGGGCGAGCTCTCCCCCGCGCTCCAGAGCAAGCTCCTCCGCGTGCTCTCGGACCGCACCTACACGCGGCTCGGCGGCCGCGACGTCCTGCGCATGGAGTGCCGCCTCGTCGTGGCCACGCACCGCGACCTGCCCGCCATGGTCCGCGAGGGCCGCTTCCGCGAGGACCTCTGGTACCGCATCGCCGTCGTCACGCTCGAGTGCCCGCCGCTGCGCGAGCGCGGCGCCGACGTCGAGCGGCTCGCCGAGGCCTTCCTCGAGCGCATCGCGGCCCGGCTCGGCCGTCGCGTGCCCACGCTCTCCGCGGACGCCCGCGCGCGCATGCGCGCCCACCGCTGGCCGGGCAACGTCCGCGAGCTCGAGAACGCGCTGGAGAGGGCCCTGGTCCTCTCGTCGGGCGACGTCCTCACCGCCGACGACCTCCCCCGGGAGGTGCGCCCCCCCTCGCCCCCTACGGGCCCTCTCGGGCCCGGGCACCCGGGCACCCCCCCGACGGCCGGGCCCCCGTCCGCCGACGCCCCGTTCCTGACCGTCCACGAGGCCGAGAAGCGTGCGGTGCTCGCCGCCCTCGCGCACACGAAGGGCCGCAAGGGCGAGGCGGCCGCCCTCCTCGGGATCTCGTGGCCGACGCTCAACCGGAAGCTGCGCGAGTACGGGGTGGAATAGCGGGATGGAGGCGGGCGGCCACCGGACCGGCCGTTGAACGGACCGTGGAACGTTTCGTTCGATTCCTGGGGCGGCGGGGAACGGGCGCTCCGGCCCCCACGCACCGCGATTCCACGTAACCTGGGACCGTCGGCGGGCTTGCGCCGGATGGGGCGGGCCCGGCGGCGGCGGGAGTGGCTGTGGCATGGGATGTGGGTAACGGATGGGCGTGACCCACCCCACCCTCACCCCCGAGGATGCGAACCGCGTGAAGCACGGCACCACGGTCCACTGCCCCGACTGCGGCACCGCGGTTCAAACGACCGCGGACGCGACGGCCGTCGCCTGCCCGGCGTGCCGCTCGGCGTTCTCGCCGTGGGGTCTCCCCACCGCCGCGCGTCGGCCGGTCTCGTCCGTCGCCGGCGCGCGCACCCCGACGCCGGGCTCCCCCGCCGGATCGGGCGCCCTCGCCGGGCCGGCCCCCGACGACCTCACGGGCACGGTCCTCGACGGACGCCGGCTCGTGCGCGTGATCGGCCGCGGCGGGATGGGCACGGTCTACGAGGCGGAGGACCGCACACGGGGTCGCGTCGCGGTGAAGGTGCTCCCCCTCGCCCTGTCGTCCGACCGGTCGTTCGTCGAGCGGTTCCGGCGCGAGGCGAAGGTCCTCGCCTCCCTCTCGCACCCGCACCTCGTCGAGGTGCTCGACCGGGGCGAGGACGACGGCCGCTGCTTCTTCGTCATGGAGTACGTGCGGGGCGAAGGCCTGCGCCGGCTCATGGAGCGCGGCCCCATGCCCTGGCGCGACGCCCTCCGCGTCGCCCGCGAGGTGCTGACGGGCCTCGGGTACGCCCACGGCCGCGGCGTCGTCCACCGCGATCTCAAGCCCGAGAACGTTCTCATCGACGACGGGGGCCGCGCGCGCCTCGTCGACTTCGGGCTCTCCCGCATCGTGCGCGGCGAGGCCGCGGAGGCCGTCTCGCGCCTCACGCGCACGGACGTGATCCTCGGCACGTACGAGTACATGGCGCCCGAGCAGCGGCTGGGCGCCCCCAACGTGGACGACCGCGCCGACCTCTACGCGGTGGGCGTGATCATCTACGAGATGCTGACGGGCCAGCTCCCCCTCGGACGCTTCCCCCCCGCGAGCGAGCTGCGTCCGGGAACGCCCGAGGCGCTCGACGCGGTGATCCACAAGGCCCTCGCCACGGCGCCGACCGACCGCTTCCCCAGCGCGGTCGCGTTCCGCGAGGCGATCGAGCGCGCCGAGCAGCTCGCGTCGTCGCCCGCCGCGCTCCGCCCCGATCCGGCTCGCGCCCCGGTCCCGCTCCCGCTCGTGTCCGCCGCCGCCGTCCCGCCCGAGGCGGTGCGCGTCGCGCAGGCACGCCGGGTCCTCGGCCACGTGGACGTGCTCGCTGCCGCCGACCGCGTGATCGGCGTCGTGCTGATCCTGTTCTTCTTCGGCGGCGTCACGCTGTCGCGGGCGAACTTCTCGGCGGGCTTCCCCTGGTTCCTGCCCTGGTTCCTCCCGTTCGCCGGCGTCAGCTCGGTGGTCTACCTCGTGGGCGGGTTCCTGTTCCTGAAGCAGGGCCGGCGCCTCGCCGGCCTCGAGCCGGGCTCCCGCGAGGGCCAGGTGACCGCGTCCCTGTTCCAGCTGATCCTCTTCCCTCCGTTCGGCACCGCGCTCGGCATCTACGGCCTCGTCACGATGACGCAGCGGCAGGCGCACGAGGCGTTCGCGCTCGGTCGGGCCCGACTCCTCGGACCCGAGCCCGAGCCGGCCGAGCGGTCCGCGGTGGCCCCCGCGGCGTCCCCCGCGCCCGGGAGCCTGCGCTGGCACGGGAAGGCCCCCGACGCGGCGCCGGCCGCCGCCCCCGCGCGCCACCGCCGCCGCGACCGGTCCCCGTTCCCGTTCCTGTTGGGCGCCGGGCTCCTCGCCTGGCTGGCCGTCGGAGGCGCGATGCATCCGGGGCTCGCCCTCTTCGCGGTGTTCGCCGCGATCGTCGGCGCGTTCCACTGGCTCGGGTTCGGGCCCGGGGCGCTGGTCCTCCTCATCGTGCTGGGCGCCATCTT
>JAYTCP010000677.1:0-4467 GCA_043736435.1 Planctomycetia bacterium
GAGCGTGTTGCGCTCGAGCTTCTGGCAGTAGCCGCACCACGAGGCGAGGAAGACGTACGTCGTCAACCCGCCGCGCGCCGGCGCCGCGTAGGCGACGGGCTGGGGTGCCGGAGCCGCGTAGGCGGGCTGGGGCGTCGGGGCCACGTAGGCGGGTCGGGCCGCGGGCTGGATCGACGGCGCAGGGGCCGCGTAGGCGGACCGGGTCGCGGGCTGGGGCGCCGGGGCCGACCCGTAGCCGCGGGAGCCGCCGCTGGGCGAGTTCTTGCAGGCAGCGGCGCCGAGGCCGACCACCGCGACCGCGATGCCAAGGAGAGCCGAACCGAAGCGGTGACGCATCTAGGACTCCTGAGGAGAAGGGGTAAGCCTACCCGCATTCCCCCGCAACGAGGGCGAGGATGCGCCGGGTTCCGTGGGAGGGCATGCGCTTCCACCCCGCCCAGGCCGCCGCCGCGAGGCGGCCGTCCGAGAGGAGCGTGGGCAGCCACCGTCCCGCATCGCGGGCTGCATCCGCGCGCAGGGCCGCCCCCCGGCGCAGGACGGTGCGCGCGTTGTGCTCCTCGTGCTTGCCCAGGCTCGGCGCCAGCAGGAGAGGGAGCCCGAGCCCCGCGAAGAAGGTCATCTCGCTCGGCTTCGTCCAGAGGACGTCCGCTTCCGCCAGCACCGTCGAGAGCCGCGCGAGATACCCGGAGAACGAAAGGGCCCGGACGACGTCCACCCGGCCCCCGGGACCCTCCAGGTCGAGGAGGCCCGCGGCCCTCACGGCGGCCATGCACCTGCCGGCCGTGTCCTCGCGCGTGCCGGCCACGAGCGCCAGGCGCAAGCGCCCGTCCCGGATGCGGTCGGCGAGCGCGTGGGGGAGCGCGCACGCGAGGTCGACCTGCGCCCCCGCGCCCCCGACGGCGAACACGACGAGCGGAGGCTTCCCCGTCGCCTCGCGATCGGCGTCGTCCATCGCGCGGCGCGCGTCCGCGGAGGCGCCCTTGCGGAACGCGCCCCGCGGGTCGAGGCGCACGAGGCGCGCCGCCAGGTTGCGCCGCAGCACGTCCGCATCGCCGTCGCCGACGAGCTCGAGCGGCAGCGGGAAGCCCGTCGCGTGCACCCGGTCGGCGGGGACCCCGAAGGCGCGCAGGCGGCGCGCCGCCCGGTGCCCCGGGACCGCGTAGTGGATCCGCGTCCGCGCGGGGTCCTCCGGCGCCCACACGCGGTTGACGTCGCTGTCCGTCACGACGCAGACGACGGGGCGGTGCCCCGCGAGGTCCGCCGCGATGGCGGGCGCGTAGAACGTCGTCAGGAGCGGCGCGGCCTCCGCGCGGGCGCGCGCGACGGCGCCGCCACACAGGCCTCTCGCCATCAGGCGCGCCAGGTAGCGCACGGCGGCCGTGCGCTCCGACAGCTCGCCCGCCCGCGTCATGCGAGGGATCGCCGTGATCCGGTCGAGCGCGAAGCGCGCGAAGGGACGCCACATGCCGCCGCCCGCGGACCGGCTCAGGGCCTCGTAGAGCGCGCGCGATCGCGCCCACATCCGCCGTTCGTCGTCGCTCGCCAGTTCGGGCCCGTCGGCCTCCACGACCGGCACACCCGCGGCGTCCGCGAGGGCGTGCGCGGCGCGGAGGTGGCCGTAGCCCATGTGGACGGCGGCGACGAACGGAAGGGGGGGGCGATCGGCGGGGGGCACGGGGGCGCGGGATGGGATGATCGCCGCCCCGAGCCCGCCGACGGAGGACCGACCGTGACGTTGCACCCGTGCGCCCTGCTCCTGTGCGGCCTCCTCGCCCTCGTCCCGGCGCGCATCGCCCACCCGGCCGACGATCCGACCCCTCTGGGGCCTGCGACCCCGGCACCCCCGCTCCCGGCGACGCCCGCAGACTCGATGAAGGGCGTCACCTCCGTGGGCGCCGAGCCCGTTCCCACCCCGTGGCCCGGGCCGACGCGCGCCGATCTCGCCGTGCCGGAGGCCCTCTGGGCCCGGGCGCTCGTAGGCGTCGACCGGGCGGCGGGCCCGCTCGGATTCTCCGCGGAGGTCATGGCGAACTACGGGCGCGACACCCACATGCTGCGCCCCGTCGCCCTCCTCTTCCGCGACGTGCGCGCGATCCCGCGCTTCTCCGGGAAGGTGTCCGCGGACCTCCTCGCCGCGGCGCAGGATCCCGCCGAGGTGGTCCGCATCTCCTACGCCTTGACCGACGCGGTGGCCGCGCGGATGTTCGAGCGGCCCAAGGGCGCCGAGTGGGGCGTCCCCTGGCTGCCCGCCACCGTGGCCCCGGGCGAGGCGCTCTCGCGCGTCTTCGCGCGCATGGGCGAGCTGACCGGACAGACGGCCCCCGTGCTCGAGGGCGAGCCCCGCCGGTCGTGGCTGGCCCTGCCCGAGCCGCTCCAGCGCCTCGTGGTCCGCGTGCTCGTCGGGAGCGTGGAGGCCGCCCCGTGGCTGACGGCCGCCTTCGACGTCCCGTTCCTCGTGGCGGCGACGGGGGGCACGTCCGCCGGCGATCTCTCCCCGGCGCGCCTCCACAAGCTCGCGGCCCGGCCGTGGCAGGACGAGGACCCGGACCCGAAGGACGCCCTCGCGTTCAAGGCGTCCTTCCAGGCCCTCGAACGCGTCGATCGCGAGGCGCTCTGCCTCGGCTCCGTCGTCTATCTCCTCCACCTCGGCGTCGCGCTGTCCGAGTGGCGGACGGCCCGGGCCGGGGTCGATCTCGGGAAGCTCGGATTCCTCGGCTTCGCCGTGGAGACGCCCTACGGCGCGCTGCGCCTAGAGGGCAGCGGCGACGATCGCGAGAGCACCGCGGCGGGGCCGGGGCTCCTCACGGTGGATCCGTGGGGGAGCGACGCGTACGAGGGGCGCCAGGCGGTGCCCGCGTCTCCCGCGCATCCGATCTCGACGATCCTCGATCTCGCCGGCGACGACCGCTACGACGGCGGCGAGGTCGCCGGCACCCTGGGGTGCGGGCTCTTCGGGCTCGGGGCCGTGGTCGACCTCGCGGGCAACGACACGTACCGCGTCGCCGAGTCCGGCCTCGGATGCGCGTGGTACGGCACGGGCCTCGTGTACGACGAGGCGGGGGACGACCGCTACGAGGTCCGAGGGAGGTGGGGGCAGGGCGCCGCGCACGTGGGGGCGGGCGTCCTCGTGGACCTGGCCGGCGACGACACGTACACGTGCGCCCAGCAGTCCCAGGGGCTCGGCTCGACGATGGGAGCGGGGGTGCTGCTCGACGTCGGGGGGAACGACACGTACACGGCGCGCGACGACGGCAACCGCGAGAAGATCTACCTCGACCAGAGCGTGGCGATGAGCCAGGGGTGCGGCTACGGCCGGCGCGCCGACCTCGGCGACGGGAAGAGCCTCGCGGGAGGCTTCGGCGTCCTCGTGGACGGCGCGGGGGACGACCGGTACCACGCGCAGGTCTGGGCGCAAGGCGCGGGCTACTGGTGGGGCGTCGGTCTCCTCGAGGACCGTGCGGGCAACGACGTCTACGAGAGCGGGAAGTACTCGATCGGGGCCGGCGCGCACTTCGCCATCGGGTGCTGCGTCGATCTCGAGGGCGACGACGCGTACGCCGGGGTGACCACGTCGGTGAACCAGTTCCAGGGCCACGCGCGCGACGGGTCCATCGGCATCTCCCTCGACGGCGACGGCAACGACCGCTACCGCTGGCGCAACACGTGCGGCGGCGCGGGCGACCTGTGCAGCGTCGGCCTCTTCTGGGACCGTCGAGGCGACGACGTCTACGAGGTGGTCTGGAACGACATGGGCCCCGCGAACGGCTGGAACGAGACGCCTCCCTTCGGCTCGGCCACGACGATCGAGCCCATGCGCTCCTTCCGCGACGAGGTGGGAAACTACGGCGTGTTCCTCGACACGGGGGGCACCGACTCCTACCGCTGGGACGGGCCTCCACGGCACGCGGCGAAGGACGCCGCCGAGTGGCGGCGCCGGAACGGGCCCCGCTCGTTCGGCTGGGGCCTCGACGTCGAGGCGTATCCGAAGGCGGAGGTCGTCCCTCCGGCGGAGTGACGCGGGGAGGGCACCCCACCTTCCGGGCGGGTAGGATCCCGCGGCGCCCGGTCGGGGGTCGGCCCGGCGACGGAGACCTCCATGCGTCGATTCCCCTTCCCGTTCGCGCTCCCCGCCGCCCTCGCGGCCGGCCTCTTCCTCACCTCCTGCGGCGGCGAGGAGCCCAAGGGCGGAGCTGCCCCCGCGGGCGCGACCCCCACCGGGCGGGAGGCCCGCGCGCACCCCGACACGAAGGCCGGCCTCGAGGCGCTCGTCGGGGCGTGGAAGGCCGCGCACAAGGCCGGCGACATGGCGACGCTCGGCAAGCTCGCCGCTGACATCATCCCGACCACCGCCGACCTGAAGAGCGTGCTCAAGGAAGGACCGGCGACCGACGACTTCCTCGGGAAGTTCCCCGCGAAGGATCTCAAGGCCGACGATCCGATGATCAAGAGCCTCGCCGACGGCCTCTT
>JAYTCP010000678.1:0-1994 GCA_043736435.1 Planctomycetia bacterium
CCGCGTTCTCGAGGGCCTTCCCCGCGTCGGTCGCGGAGACGTCGGGGTCGGCGGCCCTCCCGCGCTGCGCCTGGGCAAGGCTCACGGCCTTGTCCGCCTTCGCGACGGAGCCCTCGAGGGAGCTGCGGTCGGCGACGTCGGCGGCGGCGGCGCGGGCCACGGCCTCCGCATCGAGGCGGATCCGGTCGCGCTCGATCACGCGCATGGCCAGCTCCGCGAGCCCGTCGGCCCGCGCGGCGAGGGAGCTGCCGGGCACGGAGCGCACCTTGACCTCCTTCGCCCGCGCGAAGGCGAGATCGCTGCGGCCGCGCTTCAGCAGGGCCTCCGCCGCGACGAGCAAACGCTCGCTCTCGGCGTCCTTCACGGCGGCGAGCCCCTCGTCGCGGGCGGAGACGAGAGAGGGATCGACCTCGGCGGCGCGGCGGAAGCGCGTGGAGGCCTGGCCGAGGAGCCCCTGCCCGAGCGCGAAGCGCGCGAGCTCGAGCTGGGCCGCGCCGTCCGTTCCGCGCGTGCGCGCGAGCTTGAGCTCGAAGAGCGACGACGGGGCCACCCGTGAGAAGGGGAGCTCCACGGTCGCGCGCCCGCCGCCCATGCGGTAGGTGAAGCGCACGGAGGCCTCGGCCGTTCCCGGGCTCCCCTCCTTGGGAGCGAGGAACGCGACGTCGCTCGCGTCGTACCGCGTGCCCGAGGCGAGGACGATCTCCTCGGCGAAGACCGCGGGAGCGGTCGCGGCGAGGAGCAGCAGGACGGCGGCGGACCGACGGACGGGCAACATGCGGAGGCTCCCGGAGGACGCCGCTACCATCATAGGCCCCTTCGCGGGGACCGCGGGCTCCCGGGGCCCCCGTGCCCGGGCCGCCTGCGGCCCGCGCCCCACCCCCGGCGCCCCGCCCTCCTCGCGCCCTTCGACGGGAGCTCCCATGCCGTTCTCGCCCATCTCCGAGATCCTCGACGAGCTCCGCGCGGGCCGCATGGTCATCCTCGTGGACGACCCCGACCGCGAGAACGAGGGCGACCTCGTCATGGCCGCGGAGAAGGTCACCCCCGAGGCGATCAACTTCATGATCCGCCACGGCAGCGGCATCGTGTGCCTGACCTTGCCCCAGGAGAAGGCCGACGCGCTCCACCTCCCCCTCCAGGTCGCGTCGAACTCGTCGCGCTTCGGCACGCAGTTCACGGTGACGATCGAGGCCCGCCAGGGCGTGACCACCGGCGTCTCCGCCGCCGACCGCGCGACGACGATCCGCACCGCGGTCCGGGACGACTGCCGCCCGGAGGACCTCGCCCGCCCCGGCCACGTCTACCCGATCCGGGCGGCCGAGGGCGGGGTGCTGCGCCGCGCGGGTCAGACGGAGGGCAGCAGCGACCTGTGCCGCCTCGCCGGGCTCAAGCCGTACGGCGTCATCTGCGAGGTGATGAACGCCGACGGGACCATGTCGCGGAACCGCGAGCTCGAGCAGCTCCAGGCGGAGACCGGCCTCAAGATGTGCTCGGTGCGCGACGTGATCGAGTGGCGCCGGCGACGCGAGCGGCTGGTGCACCGCGAGGTGACGGTGCCCATGCCGACGCCGTACGGCACGTTCGACCTGCACGCCTACACGAGCAAGACCGACCCCGAGCCGCACCTCGCGCTCACCATGGGCCTCGCGACCCCGCCGGCCGACGCCGGCGCCGACGCGCTCCCCGACCCCGTCCTCGTGCGCGCGCACAGCGAGTGCCTGACGGGCGACGTGTTCCACTCGATGCGGTGCGACTGCGGGGCGCAGCTCGAGGCCGCGCTCGCCCGCATCGGCAAGGAGGGCCGCGGCGTGGTCCTCTACATGCGACAGGAGGGCCGGGGCATCGGCCTGCTCGCCAAGATCCGCGCGTACGAGCTCCAGGACCAGGGGCTCGACACGGTGCAGGCGAACGAGCGGCTCGGCTTCAAGGCCGACCACCGCGAGTACGGCATCGGGGCGCAGATCCTCTACGACCTGGGCATCCGCAAGCTGCGC
>JAYTCP010000679.1:0-6616 GCA_043736435.1 Planctomycetia bacterium
ACCGCCGACGAGGCGGGCCAGAACCTCGGCGACGTGCGTCGCCAGGCCTCGCGGCTGAAGCTCCCGCTCGCCACGTTCGAGGAGCACTTCGACGACCAGTGGTTCGCCGACGGCTGGTCCACGGAGAAGAGCGGCGCGTACACGCAGCCGGTGAAGGGCCTCCTGCTCAAGGGCGGGGAGGAGGACAAGTGGATCCACCCGTTCACCGTCGCGATGTGGATGAAGCCGTTCTCCCGGGGGAGCTGGTTCGCCTGGGACACGGGCGCCGAGAACTACCGGAACCGGATCAGCCTGTTCGTCCAGGACGGAACGAAGGGCAAGGAGCTCGTCTTCCGCGTGATGGACGCCACGCTCGAGGAGCGCGGCGCCGAGCTGTTCGTGCCCCTCGACCGCCTCGGGTTCCAGCCCGAGACCTGGTACCACCTCCAGGCCACCGTCCGCGGGTGCGACCCGACGATGATGGAGCTCCTGGTGGACGGCATCTCCGTCGGCCGTCCGCGCGGCATGACCTACCTCGAGACGACGGTCGGCACCGACTCGACGACCCTGGCGGTGGAGTCGACCGAGGGCTTCGTCTCGCCGGGCGCGCTCCTCGTGGGCGACGAGGTCGTCGAGTACGACACCCTGGGCGGCAACGCGTTCACCGACTGCACCCGCGGCGCCCGCGGCACCCAGCCGCGCGGCTGGGCGTCGGGCACGCCGGTGAAGGTCCTCGGCTACTCCCACCCCATCCTGCTCGAGCTCCGCAAGGGGGGCGCGGGCCTCGAGACCCAGCGCTGGACCGAGTGGGGCTTCATGAAGGTCGTGTACACGACGGACAAGGCCACGCTGACGGCGGGCACGGCCGTCTACGAGTTCGAGGGGATGAAGGAGACCGAGAAGGGTCCCATCGAGGTGACGCTCGACATCGGCGTCGACGTCGGCAATCCCGGTCGCGAGACCAGCGAGTACGCGAAGAACAACAAGGACGCCGCGTCCCAGGCGAACACGTTCAACACCCGGGGCTTCGCCCTGCTCGTCGCCACCGAGGTGGACACCGGCGGGGCCCAGGGGACCGCGCCAACCGGCGCGACGCTCGCGATCGCGCCCGACGCCGGCCAGGTCGGGGGGCCCGTCCTCGTGGGATGGCCCGCGGCGCCGCCCTCACCGGGCGGCGGCATCGGACCCGGTCGTCCGGGCGGCACGGGGCCGGCTCCCACGCCCGGCCCGACTCCCGGCCCGTCGCCCACGCCCACGCCCGGTACGGGAGCGCCGCCCCCTGGCTCCCGCCCGCCGAGCGACGGCGCGGTCCTCTCGGGCGCCACGAAGATCGGCGGCTGGGAGGTGGTCTGGTACGAACGCAAGGGCACGACGCTCACGATCACGCGCTACCAGAGCACGGCCCTGCACCAGGACTCCGGCACGCCGTACTTCATCGCGACGCAGGTGAAGCTCGGAGGGGTCGTCATCCAGGACGCGGTCGTGTGCCGCATCGCGCCGATCTCGTTCGTCGGCCTGACCGCGGGCTCGGGGCGGTTCGACTACCTCGATCCCGGCACCAGCACGGAAGATCGCGAGAAGCTCGCCAAGTACCCCCAGGACGGAGACCCGGACGACGGTGGGGTGGACCTCGCGACCCGTCCCCGCGTGATCGTGGGGACCGACAGCGCGCGCGGCGCGAACGAGTGCATCGCCTACGATTCGATCGATCGCCAGAAGGCGGGCGGCTCGCTCATCTTCGTCGCCGACGAGCAGGCGGGGCTCATCCGGCTGAAGCAGGAGCTGATCAACCAGACCTACACGCCCGACCTCACGGCGCCGGCGGCGGCGCCTCCCGGGACCCCCGCGCCGGCGCCGCGGACGCCTCCGCCCGGGTTGGGCGGCGCGACCCTCGTGGGTCTCGAGGTGGACGACGAGGGCGGCGGCGGGGGGGGCACCGAGCCGATCCCCGGCACCCCGCCCAGCCCGGGAGGGACGCCCCCTGGCGACGGGACCCCGACCCCCGGGGGCAGCGTTCCGCCGGGGACGGGGCGCGAGCCCCCGGTCGACGACTCCGGCGGCGGCGGCAGCTCGCCCCAGCCGGGCACCGGCCCGAACGGCAACCAGCCGCCCCCGGGCGTGCGCCCGCCGGTCGATCCTCCGCCGCCCGAGGCGGCCGCCGGCACCCCCCCCGACCCGAACGCGCCGGCCCCTCCGCCGACGATCGCGCAGCTGAAGCGCGTGTTCGCGTTCCGCGGCGTGTCCGACACGCTCGACCGCGCGCGCGGCGGCACGCTCGCGCCCTCCGACGAGGACGCGAAGCTGCTGCCCTGCTTCCGCATCGTGCGCAAGCACGAGACGACGGGGCAGCCCATCGGCGGGCCCATGGCGGGCTACTCCGACGTGGTGACGCTCATCTCCGATGGTGCTGCGAAGCAGAAGGAGCAGCGTCGCGTGCGTTGGTCCCAGGGCAAGGCCGGCGGCGGCCGCAGCACGAACTGGGTGGCGCTCACCGACTTCATCGAGTCGAACGACCCGTACAAGCTCGACGAGCCCGCCCAGTACCTGGTCGACTACCGCGGGAAGACCCGCATGATGAAGTACCCGAGCGGAGAGATGCCGAACGAGGTGGGAGACAACCTCGCCTTCGGTCGGAACGAGGTGGGCGCCGGCGACGTCGTCACCGCGTTCCTCGACGAGATCCACGTGTGGCGCCACGCGGCCTCGATCCCCATGGCCCTGGTGGCCAACGCGGAGCCGCTCACGGAGAAGACGAAGGAGATCACGATCCGCGCCATCCCGCCGACGGAGAGCCTGGAGGGCATCGAGGGCTACGACAAGGACTGCGGCGTGATCAACGTCGACGGCGAGCTGATCGTCTACCGCGGGCTCCGCAGCGAGGGCCCCGACCTGATCACCCTCGAGAACTGTCGGCGCGGCGCGCTCGGGACCAAGCCGCGGCCCCACGCCGCCCAGGCCTATGCCCGGTTCGTGCCGGACGTGTGGGTGTCCACCATCGACGGGCGCCTCAACCGCGACGCCGCCACCATCCCGGTGAAGCGCACGCGGCTGTGGCCGCGCGAGGGCGCCGCGCGCCTCGTGGGCGAGGACAAGCTCGAGATCGTCCACTACACGACCGTGGCCGAGGGCGCCCTCACCATGCCGGAGAACCTGGACGCCGACCCCGAGTCGCGCGGCCGCGGCCTCCTGCGCGGACGCTACGGCACCGAGGCCGTGGACCACGACGCCGACACCCTCGTGCTCTGGCAACCCTTCCGGTTCTGGGACCGGCACCTCGGCCGGCGGGGCTCGGACGCCACCCGGTCGGTCGGGTTCCACGACCATCCGGCGGGGTCGTACGTCGAGTTCGCCAAGACCGTGCGCGACGCCGTCTGGCGCCGCGTGTTCTGGCAGTACTCGCCGGAGGGGCGCGCGAACGCGAGCCGCGGGAGCGACGGACGGAGCCCGGGGCGCGAGGCCGACAAGCGCAACGTGCTCGTCCTGGTCCGGTTCGACCAGGGCGTCGCGTGGGACTCCGCCACGAACGTGGTGGACCTGCGCGGCGGACGCGGGACGATCCCGGCGGACGCCGTGACGACGCCGCAGCGCTACCTCTTCCTCTTCGACGACCCCGAGGGGGCGAACAAGCTCGACCTCGAGGCCGACACGATGGAGATGCGGGTCTACTTCCCCTACCTCGCGAACCAGTACAAGGCACAGGACCTCGACACCGCCGAGAGCAACCCGGAGGAGCAGGTGTTCGAGAACGCCTGGAAGTCCACCCCGTGGCTCCAGCAGTTCGGCGTGGAGTACGTGAACCGCACCCGCGTCCGCTACTCCGCCGACGTTCGATAGGACGACCGCGGCCGTCGGCGGCCGGGGTTCACGGCGGGCGAGGGGCGCATTGCGCACCCCTCGCCCGCCCTCCTCGTCCCCGCTCCCGCGGCCGGCGACGGAACGCGGTCGCTGGCTCGCTATGGCCTCTGTTGCCGGGTCGGGGATCTGCCGCACCGCGGTGGGGTCGGGAACCCCTGCCCCGACGGCCGCGGTCGAGGATGCTCGCGCCCGAAGTGGGTCCCCGGGGCCCCCGGCGGTACCTTCGGCGCCTTCCCCAAGGATCCCGTCCGATGAACGCGAACGACCTGCGCAAGGGCACCATCATCTCGTACAGGAATGCGCTGTGGCAGGCCGTCGAGGTGACCCATCGCACCCCCGGGAACCTGCGCGCGTTCGTGCAGGCGAAGCTCCGCAACCTGATCACCGGCGTCCAGTTCACGGAGCGCTTCGCGTCCACCGACTCGCTCGACCAGGCCTGGCTCGACAAGCGCAAGTGCGAGTACCTGTACATGGACCACCAGTCGGGGCCCATGTTCATGGACTCGGAGAACTACGAGCAGTTCTCCCTCCCGAAGGACGTCCTCGGCGAGGCCATGGGCTACATCCCCCCGAACACGGTCGTCGAGGTGACCTTCCACGAGGGCAAGCCCCTGACGGTCCAGCTCCCGAGCAGCGTCGAGCTGAAGGTCACCGCGACCGAGCCGGGCGCGCGCGGCAACACGGTCAGCAACGTGTTCAAGCCCGCGACCCTCGAGACGGGCCTCGTCGTCAAGGTACCGATGCACATCAACCAGGGCGACACGATCCGCGTGAACACCGAGAGCGGCGAGTTCCTGGACCGCGTCCACAAGTAGGCGACGCATCCCCGGCTCGATCTACGCCACGGGAGCCCCCCTCCGTGGCGTCGTCTTGCCCCGGGGGAACGCTCTGGACCGACCCGGTGGACGGGGTGGGGGGCAAGGGGGGAGGGGAGGGGCCCGCGGGGACGGACGGCGCGGTTCCGTCCTCGGGGGATCGCCTTCGCCTGCGTACCCTGGGGTCCGTGTCCCTCGGCAAGCGCTTCCTCGAGAGCCCCCTCGCCCTCGCCCTCACCGGGGTCGCGCTCCGCGTCGTGCGGTGGTTCTGCCTCGCGGGGACCCTCCCGCGCGCCGATCCCCGCCTCCACGCCCTCCTGCGCACGCGGGAGCCCGCGGTGTTCGTCTGCTGGCACCAGGACTTCCTGCCGACGATCGGGTGGCTCTCCCGGTGGAACCCTCGCCGACGGTCCTACGTGCTCGCCAGCGCGAGCCGCGACGGAGGCTTGGCCGCCGCCGCCGCCGAGGCCGTGGGCTTCCGCGAGGTCGTGCGGGGCTCCTCGGCGTCGAAGGGCGCGGGCGCTCTCCTCCGCCTCCAGCGGTTCGCGGCGGACCCGCGGCGGCCCTCCCTCGCCATCGTGGCGGACGGGCCCCGCCCGCCCGCGCGCGAGCTGAAGCCGGGCCCGGTGCACCTGGCGCGCGAGACGGGGCTGCCCATTTGGCTGCTCCGCACGTCGTGGTGGCCCGATCCGTCGCTGCGGCGCACCTGGGCCCGCTTCCACGCCCCGCCGCCGTGGGGCCGCGGGATCATCGTGGGTGACGGTCCCATCTACGTGCCTCGGGACCTCGAGCGGGACGGCCTCGAGGCAGCGCGACGCGCGATCGAGGCGCGCCTGAACGCGCTGGCAGACCGTGGCGACGAAATCGCCCGCCGGGTCTGGGGCCCCCGCTGAGGACGGACCGGGTGCGGCTAGAGGGCTACGGCCAGGAGAATGCCGAAGATGACCAACGCGAACGTCGCGAGCTCGCGGCGCACGAGAGCGGAGACGGACATGGGATCCATGGCAGACCTCCGGTGGGAACTGGGGTCAGCCTAGGGGAGGGGGGGGACAGTCCCCGCCGTCCCTGCCCCCGCCGCCCCAGGAACCGTCGGCCAAGGACGTAACCCCTTGGAGAGTAGCAGGTAACGGGACTTCGAGAGGGGCGATGGTCGCGCTACGGGGCTGTGAACTCCCCGACCTCGACCACGTCGTTCGTCTGGAGGAGGACCCCCCGAACCACGCTGCGCTGCTCTTCGGGGGTGCCCTCGAATCGGACGACGGTGAGCTCGACGCGGGTCGGGCGCTCGATGCGGTAGGCGTGGGCCTGCACGCGGTACGTGCCCTTCTCGAGACGGGCCTGCGTGTACGTCTCAGGCCCGAACCCCGTCGTCACGTCGGTGTCGAGGGTGCCTCCCGCCTTGCCCTCGCGGTGGCTGTACAGGATCTTCTCCCCGTCGGGACCGGTGAGCCACAGGTCGACGTCGGTGCCGGGCGTGTCCCACGTCAGCGTGACGCGCAGGTCCTTCGCGGGGACCTGCGCGTAGACCGCCACCGAGTCCTCGAAGGACGCTGCGTCGCGCTCGGCCACCGCCCGGATCGTGTTGAGGCCTGGCGAGAGGACCTGCGGCTGCTGGAAGGCGCCGTTCCCGTCCACGCCCACCGACATGGGGATGCCGTTCACCACGAGCGTGATGCGATCGGTCTGGATCCCGCGGACGGTGCCCGCGATCGAGATCACGCGCTCGGAGGTCTGTCCCCCCCGCGGCGACGTGAGCCGGACCTCCATGGGCAGGGGGCGTGCGGGATCCGGTGCCGGCGCGGGCGCCGGCGTGGGCGCGGGATCGTCGGCCCGTGCGCGGACGGAGCCGCCGAGGACGAGCAGCGTAACGAGCCCCGCGCACGACGCGAACCGGACGCGACGAGTGCTCACTTGCCACCTCCCGCGCTGCCACCGGCGACCCCGTCGCGCGCCACCTCGAGCACCTC
>JAYTCP010000680.1:0-2340 GCA_043736435.1 Planctomycetia bacterium
GACGGCCGACGCGATCCCCGAGATGGCCGTCGTGGTCGAGGTGGTCCGCGACGAGGCGCTACCCCTCGAGCCCGAGGATCCGGCCGAGGAGCTTCCCGCGGATCCGACGTTCGACCCCGCGCCCGGTTTCGGCCCGCCGCCCGCCCGGGTGCGGCTGCGTCCCGAGCCCGCCCCGCAGCCGTCCCCCGTGGCCACGTCTCCCGCGTCGATCCCGGTGCCCGCGCCCCCCCGTCCCTCCGCTCCGGCCGCCCCGGCCGCCCCGGCCTCAGTGGCCTCGCGGGCGCAGAGCGCCGTGGAACGCGCGTCCGGGCTGAGCGGCAATCGCCCGCCCGCCTACCCCGCCGACGCGCGGAAACGCGGCGAGCAGGGGACCGTCCGGCTCGAGATCGAGCTCGACGCGCAGGGGGTCGTGACGTCGGTTCGCGTCCTGCGGTCGAGCGGCAGCATGGCGCTGGACGAGGCGGCACGCGATGCCGCCCTCGCGTGGAAGTTCCGCCCCGCCCGCCGGGACGGGGTCGCGGTGCGTGCCGTGCTCGAGCGAAACGTCACGTTCCTGCTGCGGGAGTAGGCCTTCCGAGCGAGTAGGCCTGCCGAGGGAGGGGGTAGGGGCGTCGCGAGAGTTGCCGCATTCCCCCCGACAGGCTGCCTAGAATTCTGCGTATGCCCCGCGCCCCCTGGGTCCTCGCCGTCCTGCTCGCCCCCCTCGCCGCGCTTGCGCCGGCCGGCGCCGCCCCGTACGGGCCGCCCGATCCGCGCGACCGCACCCTCGCCGAGCGCGCACGCCGCGTCGACCAGAACACGGTCGCGCGCCACATCTCGCCCGAGGGGGTGCTCGCCTACCGGCACCGGCCCGGCGCGACCCCGGACGAGCTCTCGGTGGACATCCTCCCCGAGGACGACACGGGCATCTGGACCGGCGCCTACGCCGCGGCGATGGCCTGTCGATGGCACGCGACCCGCGACCCGCACGCGCTTCTCCTGTGCCGACGGCTGGCGGCGGGGCTCGACCTCCTCTCCCGCGCGACCGGCCTCGAGGGGTGCCTGTCGCGCTCCGTGGGCCGGCTCGCGCCCGGCGCCGCGCCCGGCGAGCGCATCGTCGCGTCCCCGCTCGGGGAAGGCCTCTACTACCGCCGCGACCCGAGTCGCGACACCCTCGCGGGCGTGACGCTCGGCTGGTGGTTCCTCCACAAGTACGTCGAGGACCCCGAGGTCCGCGCGTACGCGTCGCGCAACCTCGGCGCCATCGCCCGGCGGCTCTGGGACGGCAAGATGAAGCTGCGCGACGCGGACGGTCGCGTCACGAAGTACGGCGTCCTCGAGGCGAAGTCGGGCTTCGTCTTCGAGAACGGCCCGTACGCCGCGATCGGCCTCGCCACCATCCTTGCGGGCAAGGCCGTCTTCCCCTGCGGCGAGCTCGATCGCGCCTGGGCGAAGCTGCGCGAGGACGGCTGGGTCCACGCCCTCGACGCGCAGCACACCTGGCTCGGCGGCCACATCACGACGGCGTCGAACCTGAACATGGTGCACATGGCGCTGCTGGTCCTCGCCACCGTGGGCGAGCCCCGTGTCCAGAAGAACGTCGGCCGGGCCCTGCGCTCCCTGCGCGACAAGTCGCGGGGCTGGCAGAACGGCGGGCTCCTCTCCATGTGCCTCCTCTCGGGGCACGCGCCCGACCGGGCTGCCATGGTGGAGGAGCTGCGCCAGACCCTCACCGGCATGCCGCCGAGCGAGCAGGCCATGATCTACGTCGCGCAGCAGCCCGACGGTCCGATCGTGCCGATCTGGATGCGGCCGAACGACACCTGGCAGTGGAAGGTCGAGTCGTCCCACGTCCCCCTCGAGCCCGACCGGGCCGTCCCCGACCCGAAGCGCACCCACACCCGCGCCGACTGGTCGTTCGCGTACTGGCTCGCGCGCGCCGCCGGCGAGCTCGATCCCGGCGCGGAGCCGATCCCGCCGCGGTAGCGTGCGGACGGCCGGGGCGCCGGTTCCCGGGGCCGGCGTGGTGACATGGCGCCGCGCGCGCGCGCACGGGGGCGAGCCATCGACCGGTTCCGGCGGAACGCGATCCTCCTGTGGACGGGACAGTTCGTCTCCCAGATGGGGGACGCCGTCTTCGTCGGCGCGGTCGCGTGGCTCGCCGCGACGCTGTCGGGGTCGCCCACCGCCACGGGCACGATCGTCTTCCTCGCGGCCGTCCCGTTCCTGCTGTTCGGCCCGCTCGCGGGGGCGTGGGTCGACCGCGCCGACCGCAGGCGCATCCTCGTCGGCAGCGATCTCGTGCGCGCGGCCATCCTCCTCGGGCTGCCGCTCGCGGCGAACGCGTTCGGGCTCTCGTTC
>JAYTCP010000681.1:0-5060 GCA_043736435.1 Planctomycetia bacterium
ACGCGGCCTACGCCAGGCACCCCGAACGCTTCTCACGCCAGGCTCCCTGTGCCGCAACGCCGCCCTCAGAGGTCTGGATCAACCAACCCACCACCGCCCACGTCCTCGACGCAGGCTCTCGACAGTAAATTCTCAGATGACCTCTCGCAAAATCGTTGGCACATTCCGCGGCGCGGTCCGCCGCCAGGACGGAGGCGAACGCGCGGAAGCGGGAGGGGTCGTCGATCTTCTTGCGGTAGGCACGGATGAAGCCAGGGTACTCGTCGCCGCGCCGCACCGCGCCGCGCCGTGCTCGGCATCGGCGTCAACCTTGTCGTCAATCGCGCCGAGGTCGGTGACTCGGCCCGCGTCGGCGTGCAGCTTCGCGCGGAACTCGGCGACGTGGCGCACGTCCTCCTGGTTGCGGTGGACCCATTCGTCGGGGAAGTCCGATGCCAGCGCCCGGAACGCGTCGCCGTTCGCGCAGATCGCCGAGGTGGCGTCCCTCGGAAGCGGCACCATGGCCTCCTCGAAGGCCGCCGAGTCGAGGGGCACGCGAGGCCCCACGGGGAGGACAGACCCTCTACGGGACGCGCGGATCGGAACGAGGTAGACTATGGCCGTGGCCAACCTCGGACGCATCACCCTCGAGCCCGACAAGCGGGGAGGAAAGCCCTGCATCCGCGGGCTTCGGATCACCGTCTACGAGGTCTTGGAGTATCTCGCGGCCGGGATGACCGAGGATCAGCTGCTCAAGGACTTTCCCGACCTGGAGCGCGAGGACATCCGCGCGTGCCTCGCGTTCGCCGCGGATCGCGAGCGACGCTTCCACTCGGTTCCTCCGCCGTAAGGCCGCCCTTGCGGCTCCTCCTCGACGAGAACCTCTCGCCGTACCTCGTCGACGCCCTGGCCGACGTGTACCCGGACTCGGCCCACGTTCGCGGGGTCGGGCTGGCGCGAGCGCCCGACGAGAGGGTCTGGCAGGCGGCGATCGACGGCGGCTTCCTGGTCGTGTCCAAGGACGCGGACTTCCACCAGCGAAGCTTCCTTCGAGGGCATCCACCCAAGGTCGTCTGGGTTCGCCTGGGGAACTGCACGACTGACCAGATTCTCGAGCTCCTTCGGAATCGGATCAAGGAGATCGAGCGCTTCGCGGCGGATCCCGAAGCCTGCTTCCTCGCACTCGGGTGAGGCCGTGTGACGGCGGTCGTCCGTCGGCTCTCCCACCCGGAAGACCGAAAGCGAAGCCCCCCCCCTCACCTCCCCGGCGCGGGATGGAAGCGCAACGACACGCCTCCCCGGAGCTTCGCGTCGGCGCGGTCCGCCGCCAGGACGAACGCGAACGCGCGGAAGCGGGAGAGGTCGTCGATCTTCTGGCGGTACGACCGGATGAAGCCCGGGTACTCGTCGCGACGGTAGCGCTCGGCTTCGGCGTCGACGCGGTCGTTGATGGGGCCGAGGTCGGTGATGCGGCCCGCCTCGGCGTGGAGCTTCGCGCGGAACTCGGCGAGGTGTCGCACGTCGTCGTGGTTGCGGTGGACGTGGTCGTTGCGGAAGTCCCAGGCGAGCGCGCGCAGGGCGTCGCCGTTCGCGTAGACCGCGAGCGTCGCGTCCTTGGGCAACGGCGCCATCGCCTCCTGGAAGGCCGCCGAGTCGGCGAGCGAGCGCACGTCGCCGCGCATCGTCCGCAGGACCTCGAGCAGGTGGTCCTCGCGGGAGGAGAGGATCAGCTGGTCCTGGTAGACCTTGAACGCCGGCTCGATCAGCTCGGTGTCCTTCGTGCGCGCGGGGAGCCGGAGCCGGCTGTACTCGAGGCCATCGGGCGAGGTGACGAGCTCGGGCGGCTTGAAGCCGAGCGCCGCGACGCGGTCGCTCAAGAACTCGTTCACCTTCTCCTGCGTCGCACCCTCGCGGATGCGGCACATCACCGTCAGGATGGCGGTCGGGTGCGGGTCGGCGCCCGAGAACCAGTCGGCGTACATGCCGTCGTGGAACACCTTCGACATGCGCGCGATCACGACGCCGGTGTCGCTGCCGAGCTGCTCGCCGAGCTCGTCGAGGAACTCGCCCATGTTCGCGTAGCCGATCTTGCCCTCGGAGCGGCGGCGGGCGGAGAGGTCCTTCAGGTTGCTCTCGACGAGGCGCTGGTCCTCGGGGGGCAGGCTGTCGTAGAGGGCGTGGAGCAGGCTGCCCGCCGGCGTCTTCACCTGGGCCAGGAACACCGTGTCCTGCTCGGGGACGAGGCGCGCGATGCCGGACGCGATGGGCCCGGGGGGAAGCTCGTAGGTCGCCGCCGCGTCGCGGTGGCGGCGCATGATCTCGGCCTGGTACGCGATCTCGGCGCTCGCCTCGAGGCCGTCGCCCGACGGTCGCAGCACGGCGGAGAGCCGATCGAGCGAGTCGATGGCGACGAACTTCGAGAAGAAGCGGCCGGTGGTCTTCGAGTCGGCGCCGGTGCCGGAGAAGAACCGCTCGAGATAGGAGCGGAGCCCGATCAGGTCGAGGGAGGCGGAGATCCCCCCCTCGGGCCGCTCGGCGTCGAAGCCCGGCCGGTCGATGGCGCGGTCCGCTCCGCCCTTCTCGACGTCGACCGCGAGGCGCGCGAAGTCCTCGCTGTTCGAGATGACGAGCACGTCCTTGACGCGCGCGGCGTACCAGACCTTGAGCGACCCCATCACGGCGCCGCCCTCGCACGTCAGAGGCTTGGCGGGCTCGCGGTAGCGCAGCCGGTCGATGCGCAGCATCCCCTCGGACGTCACGGACAGCTCGACGTCCTCGGAGAGGCCGAGGCGCTCGCGTACGAAGTCGTGGCGCGCGGCCTCGAAGGCGAACTTGACGACCGGCGTCACGCGGGTGAGCAGGAGCAGCTCCCGCCACTGGGGCGGCCCGGTGGAGGGGCTGCCGCCGCTGCACCAGCGGCCGGCGGCGACCACCTCGGCGGGGAAGAGGTCCTTCTCGACGCGGAACTCTCTCGAGCCGAAGAAGATCCCCTGCAGGGTCCGGAGCGCCCCCGGGACGGAGGCGATGATCTGGTCCTCGGTCTGCTTCACCACGTCGAGCGAGCGCGCGAAGGTGGTCCCGCGCACGGGATCGACCACCATCTTGTTGGCATCGAGGGCCGGGTGGATCGGCTGGTCGAAGAGGCTGCGCTGGATCCACCCCGTCGCCTTGAGCTCGGTCCACGACGTGCGGTAGAGGAAGTCCACGTCGGCGGGCACGAGTCCTTCGACCCGGTCCACCTTCCCCTCGAGCGGCCAGTAGGCGAACCACGTGAAGGCGGCGACGCCGATCCCGCCCAGGAGGACCGCGGCGATCAGGAGGCGGCGGAGCCAGCGAAGGGGGCGCGACACGCGGGGGGAGTCCAGGACGACGGAGGAGGCGCCCACCCTACCCCGGCCCCTGGCGGGGATGGAGCGGAGCGGACGGGGTCGGGTGGATCCGGGGGGCGCGGGGGGCATGGCAGTGCATCGGACGCCGCGCGGATGCGCTCCGGCTCGAATTCCACCCCCCATTGGTCGGAGGCCCCCGAAAGTCGTCGTAAGTCGTTTGAAATCGTAGATTTGTTCCCCGGCCACGGCCTCGGTCCACACGGGAAGCGGAACGGGGCCCCGTGATACCCTCCCACCCTCCCATGCCCCGCTACGCCACCCACGCCGGGAACCTCTACGAGTCCGCGACGATGCGGCTCATCGCCCGCGCGAAGCAGATGAAGGCCGCCGGGGTGGACGTGGTGTCGTTCGGGGCCGGGGAGCCCGACTTCGACACCCCGGACCACGTCAAGGAGGCGGCGATCCGGGCGATCCGGGAGGGGTTCACGAAGTACACCGCGGTTGCCGGCATCCCCGAGCTCCGCGACGCCGTGGCGCGGAAGTTCCGCGAGGACGGCCTCGATGGCTGTCGCCCCGAGCACACGATGGTCGGGGTCGGGGCGAAGAGCGTGCTCTTCGACGCGATCCAGGTGCTCTGTCAGGAGGGGGACGAGGTCGTCGTCTTCGCGCCGTTCTGGCTCTCCTACCCGGAGATGGTCCGCGCCACGGGCGCCACCACCGTCGTCGTGGAGACCGACGCGGCGGCGAACTACGTGATCGATCCCGCGCGCTTCGCGGCGGCCCTCACGACGCGCACCCGGGCCGTCATCCTGAACTCGCCCGGCAACCCCACGGGGACCGTCCAGCCCGACGAGGTGCAGCGCGAGATCGGTCGGCTCGCGGCCGCCCGCGGCATCGTGGTGATCTCCGACGAGATCTACGAGCACCTCGCCTACGCGCCCGCGCGCTTCAGCTCGTTCGCCCGGCTGTGCCCGGAGGCGCGCGACGTGACGCTCCTCGTGAACGGGACCTCGAAGGCGTACTCGATGACGGGCTGGCGCATCGGCTACGCAGGGGGCCCCGCCGACCTCGTCGAGCGCATGATCACCCTCCAGGGGCACTCGACGAGCGGGCCGCCCGGCATCTGCCAGCGCGCGGCGTTCGCGGCGTTGACGGGGCCGCTCGAGCCCGTCCAGGCGATGCGCACCGCCTTCGACCGGCGCCGCCGCCTCATGGTGGACGCCCTCTGCCGCATCCCGGGAATCGTGTGCCCGATCCCCGACGGCGCGTTCTACGCCCTGCCCGGGGTGGGCGAGTTCCTGGGAAAGTCGTTCGAGGGCCGCAGGCTCGCGGCCCCCGCCGACCTGTGCGAAGTGCTCCTCGAGCACGCGAAGGTGGCCGTCGTCGCAGGCGAGCCCTTCGGCGCGCCCACGTCGATCCGCCTCTCCTACGCCTGCAGCGACGAGATGATCGTCAAGGGCATGGCCCGACTCGATTCATTCTTCCGCGCGTTGCGGTAAGGACGAAGCGAGGTCCGGTGGACGAGACTCGACCGCGACCGTGAGGGGCCGGGGTGCGCGGCGGGCGACCGAACGCGGAATTGCGGACAGCCAGCGAAAAGACCGCGTTCCGTCGAGGTCCGCGGGAGCCGAGACGAGGAGGGCGGGTCCTGCAGACCCGTCGACGAGTCTCCCGACGACGACGAGGCTTGGCGAGGAGGAGGAGGGCGGGCCAGGGCCGCGTTGCGCGCCCCTCGCCCGCGGCGAACCCCGG
>JAYTCP010000682.1:0-3672 GCA_043736435.1 Planctomycetia bacterium
CTAGCCCGGCCATCGGCGCTGGCATCGAGCCTCTTCCGCGGGGCGCACCGAACCGGTGCGCCCCGTTGACGTTGCGTGGGCGCCGTTCTGTGGGCGCCGTTGCGTGGGCTCGGGTTCCCGGGTCCGCCATCCGCGGACGAAGCGCCAGCCTCAACCGGCGGTCCTGCCGGCGACTCGGAAGCTGAGGCCCACGAGCGTCGCGATCGTCAGGAAGATCATGATCGAGAGGTGGAGCGCGACGGCGATCCCCAGGGTCCGCGCCCCCTGGAACGGCAGTCGCCCCCGGGGGACCGAGCGGGGCCGCCGCACCCCGGGTGCCGGCGCACCGGATGGGTCCGCCGCAACGCTCCGCGGCGTCGCGACGAGCCGGAAGGCGAGCGCGAGCCCGAGGGCCAGGGAGAGACCCGCCAGCCCGACCCCCGTCATGGTCCACCGTCCCGTCGGTCTCCAGGCGAATGCGTCGGCCCACGTGAGCATGCCGGCCCAGCCCACGCCACGCCAGGAGGCCGCCACGGTGCCCAAGGCTCCGGCCTCGAGGGCTCCGGGGTCGATCGTCGCGGTGTTGAGGGAGACGACGGTGAGGAGCAGCCAGCCGACGATCGCCACCCCGACCCCCGCGCGGGTCCCCCTGCCGCAGCGCCCCGAGAGGAGGCGTCGGCCGACGAGGATGTGAAGCGCCGCCGAGGCGAGGAGCACCGCGGCCGACCAGAGGGGGGGATCGCGCACGACGCTCGGCGGAAGGAAGGCCACGAGGAGGCGGCAGACGGCGATCCCCGCCTGGACGCCGCCCATGCCCACCATCCACGAGCCGACGACGCGCATGGCAGCGACCTCCGTAGGAGCCCGGGCGGGGTTCGCCTCCGGGTATACAGGGCGTCCACGTAGCGAGCGAAGGAACCCCTCATGCCGGGTCCGGTCCGAGTCCCCCGTATCCGCTGCGTCCGGCGCGCGGCACCTGCCGGGCCCGCATCCGCGAGCGCGCCTCGTCGTCCTCTCCATGCGCCGTAGGACCGCATCTCTGGGACTTGGCGTGGCCGTCGCCGTCGCCGCCGTCGGCTGGTGGCTCGCCGGTCCCGGGCCGGGGACAGACGCGTCGCCCCGCACGATCGTCCTGTTGACCCTGGACACGCTGCGGCGTGACCGGCCCGGCTGCTACGGCGGCAAGGTCCCCACCCCGCGGCTCGACGCGCTGGCCTCCGCGGGCCTGCGCTTCGAGGACGCCCGCACCCCCGCGCCCCTCACGCTCCCAGCCCACGTCACCATGCTCACGGGGCTGCCCCCGAGCGCCCACGGCCGGCGCACGAACTCGGCCCCCCCGATCCCGCCGCCGGACGCCCGCCGCTGGCGCACCGTGGCCGAGCGCTTCGCCGCGTCCGGGCGCTGCGCCGGAGCGTTCGTTTCCGCGGGTCCGCTCGCGGCACGGTACGGCCTCGACGCGGGCTTCTCCGCCTACGACGACGAGGGGCTCGACAGTCTCGCCCAGCTGAACTTCGTCCAGCGCGCCGGCGGCGACACCGTCGCACGCGCGCTCGCCTGGGTGAGGACGCGGCCGACGGAGGAGTCGCTGTTCGTCTGGGTGCACCTCTTCGAGCCCCACGCCCCGTACGCGCCCGACTACGACACCGACGTTCGCGTCGCGGACGCCGCCGTCGGGCTCCTGCTCGACGGGCTCGCGGCGGCCGGGCGCGGCGACGCCACGGTGCTCTGGACCTCGGACCACGGAGAGGCGCTGGGGGACGACGGCGAGGTGACCCACGGCTACCTCCTGCCGGAGAGCGTCCTCCGCGTGCCCCTGGTGCTCGTGGCGCCCGGCCGGGTCGCACCGGGCGTGCGGCGCGATCCCGTCTGCCTCGCCGACGTCGCCCCGACCCTCCTCTCGCTCGGCGGCCTCGACCCCGGAACCGCCGCCTCCTCTGAAGTGGGGCACGGTCGCGACCTGCTCCGGGGCGAGGCCCCGGCGGACCGTCCGCGGGTCTCCGAGGGCCTCCACGCGTGGCAGCAGCACCGTTGGTCCCAGCTCCTCTGCGCCACGGTCGGCCCGTGGAAGCTCCTGGACAAGGGCGAGGCGGCCGATCGGGGTCCCCAGCTGCGGCGGATCGATGGCCTTCGGGCCGATGAGGCCCGACCGGGGGCTGCGCCCGCCGAGGCGGTCGACGCCCGCGGGCGTCCCGAGGCGACGGCCCCGGCGGCGGCCCTGCGCGCCTACCGCCTCGCGGAGGCCCGGCCCGCCCCGGGCATCGGCGTCGCGCCGGGCGGCTACGGTGCCTCGGATCTCCCCGGGGGGCTGCTCGATCCGAAGGAGAACGGCGTCCTGGTCGACCCCTACGCCGCCATCGGCGACGTCGCCCGAATCGACGCCGCGGCCACGATCCTGGAACGGACGCCCCCGATGCCCCCCTCGGTGCTCGAATCGGCCCTGAAGGCCCTGGAGGCCATCGGTCACCGGGATCCCAGGAACCCGACGGTCCCGTTCTGGCGGGGACGCCTGCTGCGGGCCCTTCGGCGCGCGGCGGACTCGCTCGCCGCCTTCGAACGCTGCCTGACGCTCGGCCGCCGGGATCCCGAGGTCTTCCTCCTGGGCCTGAGGAGCGCGCGGGCCGCCATGGGCGAGGACGGGGCGTTCGCCTGGGCCGAAGCCCGCGACCTGTCGGGGAGCACGGACGGGCGCATCCTGTCCGAGCTCGCCGAGATCGAGGCCGCCCGGGGTCACGGTCCCGAGGCGGAAGCCTTCCGCCAGCGGGCGGCCCGGGCGTTCGCGACGCCCTCGCGCCGGGCGCCCGGATGCCGCTGACGGGCGAGAACCGGGCCGCGCGGCCCGCAGCCGGCCCCTGCCCCCCGTCCGGCCCTTCGGGCCGGAAGGGCCCCCTCCTCGCTTGGTCTCCCGACCGCCCCGGTCCGATCCGTTCTTTTCCCTTGCGCGCCTCCGGCGGTTCAAGTATCGAATCCCCGTCCTGGCCCAGGGTTATGACACGGCCGTGACCGCTGCGCGTTGAGGTAGGGCGCATCGGCACGGCTCGCGTCGCAAACGGCTCGGGCCGGGCTGGTCGGGTTCGACGGATGGGTAGCGTTCGGTTGGGAGGGTTAGGCAGGTCGTTCGTGGGTTGGGTGGCAGGACGGGTTCGCGGCGAATGGGTTCGCCGTACGCCCTCCTGTCGGGTTCGGGGCACCGTCGGTGTCGGACGTCTCCACGTCCGAAGCGCCCTCGGCCCCGGGGTTTCCGATCTCCAAGACCGTCCCCCGCATCGCGGGTCCGGTCGCACGAAACGGGAGACGTAGGTCCATGCAGAGGAACTCTCGCTGGGCAGGTGAGGCGCTCGTCGTCCTCGCCGCGGGCTCGCTCGCGCTATTGGGCGGCTGCCGCGGATCGCACATCCGTCCGGCCGCGCCGGGCACGGACGGGATCGCGTCGGGCATGACCGAGGATGCCACGATCCACATGCCGGACGCGGTGCTCGTCTCGGCTCGCGCCGACGAGCCGCCGGCGCCGGCGCCGCAGGATCCGCCTCCGCCGCAAGATCCGGCCCCGGAGGCGCCGCCTGCGCCCGAGGCGCCGCCTGCGCCCGAGGCGCCGCCCGCACCGGATGCACCGGCTCCCGCGCCGGAGGAGCCGCCGCCGGCTCCCGCCCCCGCAGCGGACGCCCCGCCCGCCCCGGCCCCCGCACCCGTCGCGCC
>JAYTCP010000683.1:0-3360 GCA_043736435.1 Planctomycetia bacterium
CTACTTCGCGGCGCGGCGGATCTCGAGGAGCACGCGGGTCCCGTCGGTGGCGAGGACGCCCTCGAGGTCGGCGCCGGCGAGCGTGGCGAGGAGGCCGCGGGTGCCCGTGGCCGTCACGAGCAGGCGCGCCACCGCGTCGGCCGACATCCGGAACGAGGCGAGCTCGACCTCGGCGCCCTTCGCGGGCGCGTCGCCGCGCCGGGCGGCGAGGATGCCCGCGAGCCGATCGGCGAGCGCGGTCGCGCCGTGTCCGAGGGCGACGACGTCGGAGCCGGAGGCGCCGGCGCCCGCGGGGCGCACGACCACCGCACCGAGGGGGGACTCGCCGCCGTAGGGAGCCAGCAGCGGGACGGCGCCGACGGGGAGCGCCGTCGCGAGGCCGAAGGCGGCGAGATCGGGCTGAGCCGTCGCGGGCCCGACGATCGCGAGCGCCCAGGCGGGGAAGGGGCCGTCGTCCATGGACGCGAGGAGCGCGAGGGGGCCGGCTCCGTCGAGACGGAGGGCGCCCATCCCCTTCGCGAGGACCGCCGCGGGCCAGCGCAGGCCCGCGTACCACAGGGCGAGGGCCGTCACGCGGCGCGCGGCCGGGCCGTGCATCACGAGGCTCGCCTCCACGGGGAGGCTCGTCTCGATGCGCCACGGTGCGTCGGCGGCGGCGAACGCGGCGGCGAGCGCCTTCGGGAGGTCGGTCTCCGCGGCCGGGACCAGCTCGGCGCGCACGCGGTCGGCGAACGCGTGGATCGTGACGCGCGACCACGCGTCCCTGACGAACGGGACGCGGCCGGCCTCGACCGCGAGGGCGGCGCCTCCGTGCTCGGCGGCCGCGAGCCACGAGGCCGTGGACGGCTTGAACCCGAGACCGGCGAGGATCGACGCCTGGGGCTCCCGGGACGCCTGGGTGGGCAGGAGCACGAAGTCGACGAACCGCGGCCAGTCGGCGGTCACGCTCCAGAGGGCGCCCGGCGCGTCGGGCACGGGACCGCGCCCGGTCCCCGCGTGGGTGACCGCGCCGAGGTCCCACGCGCACGCGGCCCAGTCCCCGTGGACGGCCAGGTGGCTCGCGTGACGCTCGGCGAGGTCGGGACTTCGCCAGCGTTTCAAGAGCGGGCCGCGCTCCTCCACCGGCAGCACGACGTAGCGGGGGTCGGGACGCGTGCCCGGGTCGAGGATCACCTCGAGGAGGGGGCGATGGCGATCGATGCCCGGGGGGACGTAGGTGTTGGTGATCGGCGGGCGCTCGCCGCGTAGGAGCCCGAGGTTGTGGGCCGTGCCGAGGAGGAGGCCCGCCGACGCGTTCACGGTCCCGGCCGGCCCCGGGTCGCTCGCGTTGCGCGCGTCGTAGGCGGCGAGGTCTCGGTAGCGCCACACGAGGACCGCGTCGGAGGGCACCATGGCCTCGAGGGTGGGCTTGCTCGCGATCGCGCCGTGCACCGCGAACCAGGCGCCACCGAGCAGGAGCGGGAGCCAGGCGAGCGGGAGGCGACGGCGGGACCGGGAGGTCCCGGCCGACGAGGGGGAGGCGGCGTGCATGCGCGAAGGCCCAGGATACGCGAACCGCGCGCGGGGGGCGCCGCGGCCCGCGTCCGTTCGCGATTCCGTCGGGGGCGGCCGGGCCCATGGGTATCGTTCCTCCTCCCATGCCCGCCGTCACCCGAGATCGCTACGACGCCCTGGTCTTCGACCTGGACGGCACCCTGCTCGACGGGAAGGCGCGCCTCACGGACCGGACGAAGGCCGCCGTCGCCCGGGTCCGCGCGCTGGGCTACCAGGTCGTCCTCGCGACGGGACGCAGCCTCGGCGGGACGAAGCCGGTGCACGAGGAGCTCGGGCTCGACACGGCGATCTGCTGCTACAACGGCGCCTGGATCGGCCCCCGCGACGGCGGGGAGGTCTGGCACTACGCGCCGATCCCCGACGGCCTGGTGGTCCCCGTGCGCTCCGTCGAGGCGCGGGCGCGCTTCCTCTTCCGGCACCACCGCGAGCACAAGTGGACCGGCCCCATCGGCTCCCCCGAGCACCGCCGGATCGCCGCCTGGTACACGAACGTCCTCGAGGCTCACCCCTCCGAGCACCCGCAGACCGACCTCCTCCGCGTCAGCATGTTCTTCGACGGGCACTCGGCGACGGACGAGGCGTGGGGCACGTTGCCGCCCGAGGCCCGGGAGACCCTCCATCGGGAGGTCTTCCCCATGTCGATCTTCCCGGAGTTCGAGGACGTCTCGCTCGTGCTCTGCGAGGTCCAGCGCCGGGGCCGCGGGAAGGCCGAGGTCTTCCGTTGGCTCTCCGAGGCCCACGGAATCGATCCCGCCCGCGTCGTCGCCGTGGGCGACCAGGCGAACGACGTCACCCTGCTCGACGGCGCCGGCTTCGCCGTCAGCATGGGGAACGGCGTGCCCGCCGTGCAGGCGCTCGCCGACCTGGTGATCGGGGACCACCGCGAGGAGGGGGTCGCCCGGTTCCTCGAGGACGAGGTCGCCGCGTGAGCCTCGCCCTCTCGACGGCGTGGGTGCGCGACGGCGCCGACCGGCTCGCAGAGGGGGCCGAGGCGGCGCGCCGGCTCGGCTTCCACGCCGTCCACGCGGCGCGCCCGCCGGCGGACGCGGCGACCGCTCTGTCGGCGCTCAAGACGCGCGGGATCGCGCTCACGGGCATCTCGACGGCGCCGCTCGAGGTGGCCACGGCCCTCGGCGAGCTGGTGGCCGTCGCGGCGCGGGCCGCGGCGCGCCTGAAGGGGACGCTCGTGGTGGTGGAGTCGGGGGGGCTGCGGGGGCCGACCCGCGGGACCGTCGACGCCGCCGTCCTAGCCCTCTCCCGCGCGCTCCACGGCGCGCTCCGCGCGTTTCCGGGGCTCGCCGTCGCCCTGCGTACCGCGGACGGCCCCGAGGGCCTCGTCTCCTTCCGGGCCGCGGAGTGGCTGATCGGCGACCTGCGCGACCTGCCCTTCGGCCTCTGGTTCGACCCCGCGGCGGCGCTGCGGACGGAGCGCTCGCCCGGGGGGCAGAAGGTCCTCGACTGGGGCGACCGGTATGGCCGCTCGATCCTCGGGGTGGCGGTCCACGGGCTCGGGGACGGACGGGGCCATGCGCGACCCGAGGACGACGGGCCCGATTGGGGTACGCTCCTCGGGCTCCTGCCGTCGCGCGCGCCGCGCGTCCTCGAGGTCGGGCCGAACGTGCCCGAGGCCGAGGTCGCCGACGCACGACGGAACCTGGAAGAGGTCCTCGGCTGGTGATCGGACCGGTCCGGACCCGGTGAGGTGCGCATGGGTGGCGGCCACGGACACGCTGAAAGCGCTGGGCACGACGCGGGTACGGGACACGACGCGGGGCACGGGCACGCGGCCGCGGGCCACGGGCACGG
>JAYTCP010000684.1:0-2573 GCA_043736435.1 Planctomycetia bacterium
GCAAGGTCGACCGCACCGAGTTCGAGTCCACGCTCGACTTCTGACACGTACTGCGGCGGCACCGAGGAAAAACCCGCGGTACTGTGCCAGAGCAAACTCCGCAGCTTTTCAAGAAGCGGCGGTGCGGAACCGGCGGTGCGGAGCCAGAGCAAACGCCGCCGGTTTGTGAAAACCGGCGGCGTTTGCTCTGGCTCGGTACCGTCGGCTTTTCAGGAAGCGGGGGTTTGTGCGGCGGCTCGGTCCGCCCCCGCGCGGCTAGCGCTTGCGGGGCTTCGCCGATTTCCCGGACGGCTTCCCGGACGGCTTCCCGGACTTCGTCGGCGGGGAGGTCGGCTTCGAGGTCTTCGCGGACTTCGAGCCCTTCGCCGGACTCGCGGGCTTCGACTTGGGCCCCGGCGCAGCCTTCGGCTTCGAACGGGCCGGCAGGCTGTGCGCTTTCGCGCGCGAGGCCGCGGGCGTCGGGGAGAGCTTGCCCTTGCCGCCGGACCTCGGCGAGGGGGACGTGGGCTGCACCGCGCGGCCCATGGGGCCGCCCGCGCGCTTGACGACGCCCAACGCCTCGGCGGAGGCCGCGCGCTTGCCTCGGACAGCCGGGGCGGGCGCGGGGGTCGACTCGGGCTCGGGCTCGCCCTCGGGCGGGCGCTCGGAGTCGGGCGCGTTGTCGGCGTCGGCCTCCTCGACGGCGGCCTTGCGCACGACGCGCTTGCGCTTCGCGGGGCCCTTCTTGGCGACCGTCTCCTCGGCGTCGGCGTCGGACTCGGCGGCCGACGGCGACTCGGAGGACGCGCCCGGCAGGGCCGCGGCCGCGGGGAGGGCCGCGATCTCGACGCGGGGGGCGTCGCCCCAGAGGAGCTCGAGGTCGTACCGCGAGCGCGTCTCGGGATCGAAGACGTGGACGACCACGTCCCCCAGGTCGAGGCACACCCACGAGCCGGTCTCGAGGCCGGACTTGCTGATCGCGTAGTGGCGGTCGGCCTTCAGGGTCTTGACCACGTGCTCGGAGATCGCCTGGTTCTGCCGGCCGCTCTGGCCGGAGCAGATCAGGAACCAGTCCGTGTAGTCCACGAGCTCGCGCACGTCGAGGAGGACCACGTCGCTCGCGCGACGCTCGCGGACGAGGTCGGCGATGCGACGGGCGAGGGCGAAGGAGTCGGGGGTGGTTCCGGCGGTCATGGGTCCTCGTCTCCGCGGGGCGCGGGACGTGACGAGGGTAGCCGCAGGTCGGCGCCGCTCCGATCTCCGTCCGGCCCCCGCCGCCCCCCCATTCCTCGCGCGGATCGCCGCCCGGGGGCCCACCCTGGCCCCTACCTGACCAGCGGCTCGAGAAGCCGGGGCAGGGGGTCGTTCGGGGCGGCCTTGGCGTACTGCGCGATCAGGAACTTCGCCTCCTCGCGGGCCGGCGGGCGGGCCTCGAGGCGCTCGCGCACCACCCGCAGCAGGGCGAGACCGCCGTAGAGGCGGAACGCGGCCGAGCCCGGATCGTCGGGGTCGAGGATCAGCTCCAGGAGCTCGGTGCGGCGCTCCCGGAGGACCTCGTCCCCGAGGCGCAGCGCCTCGTCGGTGCCCGGGGCCCCCGCGACGAGGCGCTCGGCGGCCAGGACCGGCGCCAGGCGGGCGGCCATCTCGAGGTGGATGCGACCGAGCCGCGGGATCGACCCGGTGATCCGGGCCGCGGCGGCCAGCTCGCGCAGCGCCTCGAGCCGACGGTCGACGCGCCGCGCGAGCAGCCGTTGCCGGAGGACGGCGTCGTCACGGGCGACGTTCTCGAGCAGGTCGGCCCGGCGCCAGTGGAGGCGCGCCGACTGCGGATCTCTTCCCAGCGCCGTCTCGACCAGGGAGAGCGCTTCCTCGATCCAGTCGGCGCGCGCCTCGGGGGTCGGCGCCTGAGGGCCGAGGTCGCGGGCGAGGACGTCGGAGAGGTAGTCCACGGCGACGTCGGAGCCGGGATCGATCTCGAGGATCCGTCGGTAGAGGGCCGGGAGCTCGTCGGCGCGGCCCTCGCGACGGAGCGCCTCGGCGCGGAGGAAGAGCGCGTCGACGACGAGGGGTTTGGCGCCGCCGAGCGCGTCGAACGGACGGCGGGGCTGCGGCGGCACGGCAAGGGTGGACAGGCAGGCGGCGCACAGCGATGCCCCCGCGAGGGCGAAAGCGCGTCCGCGCTTCACGGGTGCCCCCGCCTCACGCGCCCGAGGAGCAGCAGGGCCGTGGTGATCGCCGCGTGGCCGAAGGCGGGGGCGAGGCCGAGCAGCGCGGCGCCGGGCGGAATCGCGCGCCCCCGCGCCGCGTCACCGAGGACGGCGAGGCCGGAGAGGTCGGGCGCGAGAAAGGCGGCGCCCCGCAGGATGGCGCCGGCCGTCCGCCCGCCGACGGCGCCCTCGGCGTCGGCGGCGAGGCCGAGGAGCGGGCCGTGCACGAGGCCGAGCCCGAGCAGGGTCGCGGCGGACAGCGCGGCCGTCGGGCCGGAAGTGAAGCGCGACAGGAGCGTCGCGAGCGGCGCCCCCACGGCGAGCCCGAGGCCCAGGAGAAACCCCGCGAGGAGGAGATTGAGCGCGGGGGATCGTCTCCCTTCGACC
>JAYTCP010000685.1:0-1950 GCA_043736435.1 Planctomycetia bacterium
CTCCTCGCGGGGACGGTGAAGGCCCCCGACGCGGGAACGGCGGCGCCGACTCCGCCCGCCCCCGGGGACCCGATCCCGCCGCAGGATTCCCGCCCCAGCCCGGAATCGACGCCGCCCGCCCCGACCCCGGCGCCCGCCCCCTCTCCCCCGCCGCCCCCGACCTCCCCCACCCCGCCCGCTCCCCCCATTCCCCCCGCGACCCCGCGTGTCGTCCTCGATCGCTCGTCGCAGGTTCTTCAGGCAGCGGCACCCCTCCCCATCATCCCGGTCGCGCCCGACGCGACCGGCGACGCCGCCGCTCCGGCCGCCCCCCTGTCCGCGGCGCTCACCGTCACCGACGGGCGCTTCGTCTCGGCCTCGCTGCTCCTCGCGAAGGCGAAGTCGTTCGACGACGGCCTGCTCGCCGCCGTCGAGCTCGCAGCGCAGGAGGGCGCGGGCAGCTACCCGGGCAAGAAGGCGCTGCTCGCCGAGCTGCGGGCCCGGCTCGCGACGGTGGACGGCGAGGCGGCGGGCCGCGCGCCCGCGATCCTCTACGCCGCGAGCGCGCTCGGCGGCGCGTCGGTGCGCACGCCGGAGCGGCTCCAGACGATCGCCGACAAGGAGAAGCTCGAGTTCCTCGCCGACGAGGTGCGCTCGAAGCCCATCGGGCTCTGGACGGGCTCGGACGCCCTGCGCGCGATCTTCCGCCAGGACCGCATGCTGCAGACGCCTCTCGAGGCGGGCGTCGACGTCGCGGCGGTCGCGCGTGCGCTGAAGGACGACCCGCGGGCCCGCGCGGCCTACGAGGGCTACCTCTTCCTCACCGAGCAGCTCGTCGGCGCGTTCGAGTCGAAGGACCTGCGCTGGTACCTCGCGGCCCTCGACAAGGGCGAGGAGCCCCACGGCACCGGCACGTTCGCGTTCCTGCCCGCGTGCCGGTCGGTGGAGTCCGACCTCGTGCGTCGCCTGTGGGGCGACACGGGCATGCCCGAGGACGCCGACCTCATGGGCGAGCTCGTGCGCCGCGTGCGGTCGGGCGAGATCTCGCTCGACCCCGAGTCGGGCATGGGCTGGTACGGCCGCATCCAGGCGTCGCTCTCGCCCCTGCTCGACCTCGAGAAGACGCCCGAGGGTCCGCGGCTCGAGACCACGAAGGAGTACCGCGACCGGCTGGAGAACCTGTTCCGCGGCGGCATGGCGCTCGCGCGCGAGACGTTCATCAAGAGCCTGTCGACACCCCCTACGGGTGCGGCGGCGATGCCCCGCCCGGCCCCGAGACCCGTGGTCACGGTCGCGCCGGGCCTGACCGTCGAGCCCCTCCCGAGCGCGTACCGGCGCCGCGCCGAGGCGTACGCGTTCGCCCGCGGCGTGATCGAGGACACGTTCGGCCCCGACGCGTTCGCGTCGCGTCGCCGCCAGAGCGGCTCGGTGCTCGTGAAGGTCTCCCTCGACCGCGAGCTCGCCGCGATGGAGCGCCTCTTCCTCGGCGCGTCCGTCCGCGCGACGCGCGAGCTCGGCCTCGCGCCCGACCCGGCCCTCCCCGCGGACACCGTGGCTCGCGCCGAAGCGACCTTCGACGGCTGGGCGAAGTCCGTCGCCGGCGATCCCGACCTCGCCCGCGACCCGCGCATGATGGTCCCCGTCGCCGTCGACGAGAAGCGAGGCCTCCGCGTGCTCGCCGTGCTCGGCTGGACGCCTCGCCCGCTCGTCTTCAGCTTCCGCAAGACGCCGGGCGTGAAGCTCCTCGACGCCGCCACCGGCGCCGACCGCACGGCCGAGGCCGACGTCGCCTGGAACGCCCAGCACGAGACGGTGGACGAGCCCGTGGTGGAGGAGCTGTGGGTGAAGCGCCTCCTCGACCGCAACGAGTTCCGCGCCCTCTGCGACGCGAAGAAGAGCCGCGCGGCCATCGTCGAGGCGCTGCGGAAGTGACTCCCCCCCGGGGCCCACCTCTAACAAGAAGTCTCAGAG
>JAYTCP010000686.1:0-4219 GCA_043736435.1 Planctomycetia bacterium
CTCAACCACGCCGGGCACACGGCCACCGACCTGCTCGTGATCCTCAACGACAACAAGTGGTCCATCGCGCGCACCGTCGGCGGGCTCTCGCGCTACCTCAACCGCATCCGCACCCTGCCGGCCTACCGCGAGTTCAAGAAGGACTTCCAGGACACGGTCGCCATGCTGCCCGTCGTGGGCGGCCCGCTCTCCCGCTGGACGGAGAACGTGAAGGAGGCGGTGGCCAACTACATGAACCCCGGGCACCTCTTCCGCGAGCTCGGGTGGACCTACTTCGGTCCCGAGAACGGGCACGACGAGCCGCGGATGGAGACCCTGCTCCGCGACCTCGCGCGCGTGAAGGGCCCGGTGCTGCTCCACGTGATCACCGAGAAGGGGCGGGGCTACGGGAAGCCCACGAAGGACGCCGCCCACGCCGTCTCCGCGCCGTCGCCCTTGCCCTCCGCGGAGACGCCCGTGGTCGCCGGCCCGAGGACGGTCAGCTACACGAAGGCCTTCTCCCGCGCCATCCACCGGGCGATGACGGCCGATCCCCGGGTGGTCGCCGTGACCGCGGCGATGCCCGACGGCACGGGCCTCGCCGACCTCGCCGAACGCTTCCCCGATCGAGTCATCGACGTGGGCATCTGCGAGCAGCACGGGGTCGCGCTCGCCGGCGGGCTGGCCGAGGCCGGGATGAAGCCCGTCGTGGCGGTCTACTCGACGTTCCTCCAGCGCGGCTACGACCAGGTCTGGCAGGAGGTGGTGGTCCAGGGGCTCCCCGTGGTCTTCGCGCTCGACCGGGCGGGCCTCGTCGGCGGCGACGGCGTCACGCACCAGGGCCTCTACGACATCGCCTACCTGCGCACGTTCCCGGACGTGATGCTGTTGGCGCCGGCCGACCCGCCCGAGCTCGAGCGGATGCTCGTCCACGCGCTCGGGGCCCCCGGCCCCGTCGGCCTCCGCTACGCGCGCGCGAGCGATCTGGACGTCTCCCTGCCCGGCAACGACGGGCCCATCGAGACGGGCCGCTCGGCCCTGCTGCGCGACGGCGGCGACCTCGCGTTCGTCGCCTACGGCACCATGGTCCGCACGGCGCTCGAGGCCGCCCGCCGGCTCGAGGACGCGGGGCTCGAGGCCGCCGTGCTCAACGCCCGGTTCGCCCGGCCCCTCGACGGCGAGGCCATCGAGGCCCTCGCGCGGCGCGTCCCCCTCCTGATCACGCTGGAGGAGCATTCGGTCAACGGGGGCTTCGGGGAGGCCGTCCTCCACCATCTCGCGTCCCTCCCCGAGCCCGTCCCGACGGTGGTCCGCATCCTCGGCATCCCCGACCGGCTCGTGCCCCACGGCGAGCGCGCCGACTGGCTGGCGCGCTTCGGCCTCTCGCCCGAGGCCCTCGCCGGGTACGCTGTCCGGGAGTGTGAAGCCGCGCGCGCTCATCGTCGGTGACAGGCGCAAGGACGGCGTCCGCGAGGGCGTCCGCCGCGCCCGTCCGTTCCTCGAGTCCCGGCTCGAGGTCGTAGACGTCGACCTCGAGCAGCGCCTCGACCTCGCGAAGGCCAGCGCCGACCTCGTGCTCGTCTTCGGTGGGGACGGCAGCTTCCTCTACGTCGCCGAGCGTCTCGGGACCAATCCGATCCCCGTCCTCGGCGTCAACTTCGGACGCCTCGGCTACCTCGCCGAGCTCCAGCCCGAGGAGCTCGAGGCGGGCATCGACGCCTACGTCGCGGGGCGCTTCCGCGTGACCGAGCGGTCGCGGCTCGCCTGCACCCACGTCGTGGGCATGCGGCGGCGCGAGGCGGGCCTCGCCCTGAACGACGTCGTGGTCGGACGGCGCGTCCTCGGGCGGATGGTGGAGGTCGAGGTGCGCATCGAGGGCCGCGACGCGATCCACCTCGCCGGCGACGGGCTCATCGTGGCCACCGCCACGGGGAGCACGGCGCACGCGCTCTCGGCGGGGGGGCCCATCGTCGAGCCCTCGATCCCCGCCATGGTGCTGGTGCCCATCTGCCCGCACGCGCTCGGCGTCCGCCCGCTCCTCGTCCCCCTGTCGGCGACGGTCGAGCTCCGGGTCCGGGCCGACCACGATGCCGCGGTCGTGACGCTCGACGGCCGCGAGCCGGTGCCGCTCGCCGAGGCGGACACGATCCAGATCCGGGACGCGCGCGCCCCTCTCCGCGTCATCAGCGTGTCGGGCCGGTCCTACTCCGACCTGCTCCGGTTGAAGCTCGGCTTCAAGGGACGGCCGAACTATCGGGGGCTCTCCGGCGATTCCCTCGACGGGGACGCGCCCGTCGTGCCCGCGCCGTCCCCGGTCGCTCCCGCGAAGGCAGCGCCCAGGAAGGGGCACCGTCGCAAGGGAGCCAAGCGCGCGTGACCGCTCCGAGACCGGCGCCGGCCTCGCGGATCGACCCGGCCCTCTTCCCGCCGGCCTTCCTGCGGTTCCTCGCCACCGTGGACGGCCTCGTGCGCCGCGCCCGCGCGGGCGCGGACGCGGGGGCGCGCGCGGCCGGCGGGGCGGGAGGCGCGTTCCTGTTCCGGGGACACCGGGAGTACCGGCCCGGTGACGACCTGCGCCGCCTCGATTGGGGCGTCCTCGGACGCCTCGACCGCGCCGTGGTCCGCGAGCACGAAGCGGAACGGGACCTCCGGACCGAGGTCGTCCTCGACGGGAGCGCGAGCCTGCGGCCCTTCGACGGATGGCCCGCGGCGGCGCGCGCCGCCGCGCTGTGCGCCGCGATCGGGCTGGCCGGCGGCGAGGCCCACGTCCGGCTGTCGGTGCTCCGGGGCGTCGGGCCCACGTTCCTCCCCGAGGCCGAGGGGCCCGCCGGGCTAGAGGGGCTGCTCGCGGCCTTGTCGTCGCAGCGTCCCGAGGGCACGCTCGACCTCGCCGCCGCGCTGCCCGCGTTCGCCGTGCGCCTCTCGTCCCGGGCGCGCCTCGTGCTCGTCTCCGACCTCCTGACCGCCGCGCCTCCGGAGACGCTCTTCCGCGTCGCGGGGCGCGGACGCGTGGGCACGCTGCTCCATCTGCGCGTGCCCGAGGCCACCGCGCCGGAGCCGGGCGCCCACTGGCTCGCGCGCGACGTCGAGACGGGCGCGACGCGCGAGGTGCGATTCACCGCCGAGGTCGCGGCGCGCGTCGCGGCGCGGGCGCAGGCCCACGCCGACCGATGGGCCCACGCCGCGCGCCAGGTGGGCCTCGCCTACCTCCCCTTCGCGCCCTCCACGGCGCCCGACGTGCTCCTCGGTCACCTCGTGCGGGGCGGCCCGTGAGTGCGTTCGCGTCCCCCTGGGCGCTCGTCGGCCTCCTCGCGCTTCCCGTGCTCGTCCTGCTGCATCGGCGTCGCCGGCGGGCGATCGCCGTGGACGTGCCGAGCCTGCTGTTCCTCGAGGGCGAGCCCGCGGACGCGTCGGCGCCCGAGCGCGTGCGCTTCGACCGCGACCTGTGGCTCGGCCTCGCGGCGCTCTCCTGCCTCGCGCTCGCGGCCGCGGGGCCGGGGCTCGCCGGCACGGGGACGGGGCGGGTCGTGCGAGTCATCGTCATGTCCGGGCCCTCGACGCACGCGACGCCCGGCGGCGGGCGCGCCGTCTCCGCGGCGCTCGCCGACGCCCGCGGCACGATCGGCGTGGCGGTCCTCGGCCGCGGCGATCGCCTTCACGCGACGATCGCGTCCGCGCCGGGCGCCCTCGCGTGCGTCGCCGAGGCGGCGAGGGGCGAGGCGGACGTGCGCATCGCCGTCACCGACCGCCTCGTGCCGGGCGCGCCGCGCGGCGTGCACGTCGTCGCGGTGGGGGACCCCGCGGGGCGCAACGTGGGCATCGTCGCGGCCGACGTGGTCCCGGACGGCGAAGGCGTGCGGGCGTTCCTCGTGCTGTGGAACGACGACGTCCGCGCGGCCTCGCGCCGGCTCGAGGTGCGCGACGGCGCGCACGTCGAGGAGCGCCTCGTCGAGCTGGCGCCGTTCTCCGCGCGCAGCGTCGAGATCCCGTTCGCCGCGCCCGTCCCCACCCGGCTCGACGTCCTCGCGCTCCCCGTCCCCGGGAGCGGCGCCGGCGACGACGACCTGCGCGACGACGACGCCCTCGCCCTGTCCCGCGCGCCGCTGCGCGTCGCGTTCGCGACCCCCGCGGAGGGGCTGCCCGCCGCGCACCGCGCGGCCGTGCTCACCGCGCTCGACGCGATCCTCGGCGCGGGCGGGACGGTCCCCGGCGACGACGCCCCCGACCTGTTCGTCGCGCC
>JAYTCP010000687.1:0-1661 GCA_043736435.1 Planctomycetia bacterium
CTCGCGGCTGTTGAAGTGCAGGAAGTGCCGCTCCATGAACGCGCGGACCGTGCTCAAGATGCCGTCCTCCGGGCCGCTCTGTCGGGACCTGCGTCGGGACCTTCGTCGGGGCGATCGCGCCGGCGCAACCGCGCGGCGAGAGCGTACCAGACAAGCCCCCGAGACGACTCCGCCGGACACCGGCGAGCCGGGGGGGCGCGACGGCTCGCGGAGCGTTCCGGCGGCGTCGCCACGCCCGTAGACTCGACGGCCGTCGGCGCCCGTTCGTCGCCGCCTCGCCCAGGCCGGGCCGCGTCGTCTTGAGCGCCCAGGAGCCCGTCCATGTCCCGCCGCCCGCTCGCTCTCGCCGCGTGGGTCCCGCTCGCCTGCGCGACCGTCGCCCTCGCCGCCCCGACCTTCGACGTCGCGCGCCGGGACGCGTGGAAGCCGGGCGACGCGATCACGTGCGTCGTGAACGAGGAGGACGTCCAGGGGATGAAGATCCCCGGGCAGCCGGACCTCCCGCCGAAGAAGGTGACGACCCTCGCGACGCTCGTCGAGCGGTGCCTCGAGGCCGACGCCTCGAGCCTCCGCACGCGGTTCGCCGTGTGGGTGCAGGCGTTCCGCGCGAGCGACGGCGGAACGAACGACACGACGCTCGCCGGCGCGTGGGTCGAGGTGGTGGGCCTCGGGGCCGGGCGCACGTGGAAGGTCGTCAAGAGCGCGGAGACGCCGGGCAAGGCGGCCACCGCGTGGCTCGAACGCCGCTACGGCGCCGGCCGTGCCGATCCCGACGTGGCGCGGCGGGTGTGGATGCCGAAGGTCCCCGTGGCCGTCGGCGACACGTGGAGCGCCGATCTCGCCTCGTTCCTCGAGGGCAACCCCGTCGGGCCCCGGATCGACCGCGCGAAGATGACGTCGCGGTGCGCGCTCGAGCGCGTCGAGAAGGGCATCGCCCGCATCCCGTGCGAGGCCAGCCTGCCGATGCCGTGGTTCCCCGCGGCCATCCAGAAGGGGAAGCCGGTCCCGTGGTCGAGCGGTGGCGTCATGGAGGTGAAGGGGGCGCTGTCCGTGGCCGTCGAGGGGCGCCTGATCGCCTCGACCGTGGAGTGGGTCGCCACGCTCGACGGCTCGGCGCTCGTGGGGGCCGCCACGATCCAAGTGACGTGGCGGAGCGAGCGCCGGGAGACGACGTCGGTGGGCGGCGAGACGCCCGACCCGGGCGTACCGTCGCTGCGCCCGCCGGTGACCGCGCCGCCCAAGTAGAGGTGGGGGGCGGCGGGGGGCGGGGGCGGGGGGCGGACACGCCTCCCCCTGTCCGTCCGCGGATCAACTCCGTTTCGGGCAGGAGGGGCGGGCCCCCAGGCGGCTCCGGCGAGCGTCCCTCCGGACGTGGCGCGGTGCCGGTAGACTGCGGCTGACATGACCCAGCGGATCGAGGTGCTCCCGTTCCGGTCGCGGCTCCGCGTCGGGCGGGGTCGCAGGGCGGGGCTCCCCGAAGCGGACCCGTGCCGACGGACATGGTGACGATTGCGCCCCTCGCGCGCATCGCTCGGGACGGACGCCCCTTCACGCTGCGGGCGGCCGACGAAGCCGACGTGACGGGGTGGACGGACCTCATCCGCGCGCTCGACGCGCCCGATGCACTCTTCGCGTCCGAGCCCGACGAGCGAGATCTCGAT
>JAYTCP010000688.1:0-2033 GCA_043736435.1 Planctomycetia bacterium
TCGCGAGGGGCGTCCGCCGGACCATCGGGTCGCATCCACGGTCAGAGCAGAAGAGCGCCACCCACCGCCAGGAAGGCCGCGGATGAGGCGGCCCGGCCCTCGTCGGCGCGACGCACGAGGTCGTCGAACGGGGGCATGCCACGGACCGAGGTCAGCCATGGATCGGAGCGCAGGATCTGCGGCACGTGGAATCCGCCGTCGACGACCCTCCCGAGCAGGGCGAGTGCGCGGTCGGGGTCGCCGACGCGCGCGAGGGCCCGTCCGATGAAGTACAGGCCCTCGGGATCGTGGAAGCCCGTCGACTCGATCCGACGCGCCACGTCGACGACCAGCTCGCGCCGTCCCTCGAGCACGCCGATGATCCCGTCGATCACGAAGGCGTACGGCCCGTGCTCGTGGCGCAGCCGGAGGCGCCGCGCCTCCTCGAGCGCCTCCGCCTCGCGGCCGAGGAGCGGGAGCGAGTACAGGACGAGCCAGCGCATGTCCTGATCCTCCGACGCCATGGCGCGCGCCGGGTCGCAGGCGAACCAGTGCGTGTAGCCCACGCTCGTGCGGATCCCGGGATCGAGGCGCCGCGCCCTGCGGTCGGCGGCGAGGGACTCGTCGAGGAGGCCGCAGAACCGGCAGGCCAGGACGAGACCCGCGAAGAGGTCGGGGTCGGTCGGGCGCGCTCGCGCACGCCCGACGAGGCGCGTCATGGCCTCGCGCGCGCGGCCGAGCTCCTCGACCTCGTAGAACGTGTACAGGTTGTGCGCGACGGCGAGCTCGGGGTTGATCGAGAGCGATCTCTCGAACGCCTCCTTCGCGAGCCGGAGGTTCTCGACCGAGTCGCCCATCCCGTACTTCGCCATCACGCGGTACGCCCGGCCGAGGCGCGCCCACGCGGGGGCGTATCCGGGGTCCTCCGCGAGGCACGCCCGATACACGTCACGGGCCATGGGGAGCATGTCGGTCGTGATCGACAGCTGGTTCGCGCGCAGGTACAGCTCGTAGGCGTGCGCGGTCGCCGGGACGTCGCGCTGGAGCGAGGCCGAGGAGCGCGCGGAGAGCGGGAGCGAGAGCGAGGCCACGATGCGGCGCGCGAGGTCGTCCTGGAGGTCGAACAGCTCCCCCATCGTCGCGTCGACCGACTCGCTCCAGAGGACCGCCCCCGCGGGGACCGAGACGAGCCGCGCCGTCACGCGGAGACGATTGCCCGAACGCAGGAGAGTCCCGACGACCGCCGCGTCGACCTTCGACCTCTGCGCGAGCGCCTCCGGATCGAACCCCTCGGGGCCCTCGCCCGCGCCGGCCGGCGCCGTGCGCACGACGAGCGAGGAGAGCGCCGCGAGCGACGTGGTGATCGCCTCGGGCAGGCCCGCGGCCAGGAAGTCGACGTCCGGGTCGGGACGCAGCGGACGGAACGGCAGCACCACGATGCGCGTCACGGCGCGAACCGGCACCGCGACGGTCCCGGATGACGAGGGGACCGCGTCGCGCAGCGCCGCCGCCATGTCGGCGGCCCGCGCGTAGCGCTCGGCGGGCGTCTTCGCGAGCGCCCGCTGGATCACGCGGTCGAGGGCCTCGGCTCCGGGGCCGCCCGTGAGCACGGGCGGCTGCTCGTAGGCGATCGCATGGAAGATCTCCATCGGCGTGCGCCCCTCGAACGCGGGCCTCCCCGCCAGCATCTCGAACAGCAGCGCGCCGACGGAGAAGAGATCGCTCTCGGGTCCGGGACTCTCGTCGCTCCAGCGCTCGGGCGCCATGTAGTGGGGCGTGCCGAGGATCGTGCCCGACATCGTGAGACGGCGTCCGTCCACGGCGCCGACCGCCGTCAGGGGGAGCGCGAGGCCGAAGTCGAGCAGCTTCGGCCCGTGGGGCGTCAGGAAGACGTTGCTCGGCTTCAGATCGCGGTGGAGGACTCCTCGCGCGTGCATGGCCTCGAGCGCGGCCAGAATCCCGAGGGCGGTCTCGATCGCGTCCCGGGTCGGCATCGGCCCCTTCGCGATGCGCGCCGCGAGGGGCTCGCCCTCGAGCAGCTCCATCGCGACGTG
>JAYTCP010000689.1:0-2005 GCA_043736435.1 Planctomycetia bacterium
CCGAACGAAGGTCTGTTGCGGCGCGCATGCGGGCGGCTCCTCCACGTTGATGATGTCGAACGGATCAACCTCTGGCGGACCTGGATCCGACAAGACATGGACGTTCGGCTCGGGGACCTCGGCCCCAGAGAACAGCGCCTTCTGCGCATGCTGGTCGCCTCGGTGGCCGGCCCCGCCCTCGACAAGGGTGCATCGCTCGAGGACGGGGTCGATTGTTTGCGCCGCCATCCGCAGGTCCGTGCGGAGCTCCTCCAACTGCTCGACGTCCTCGCGGAGCGTGTGTCGCACGTCCATCCCCGAGGGAGCCACGTAGAGGTCGTCCCGCTAGCGGTGCATGCGCGCTACACGCGCATCGAAATCCTAAGCGCGCTCGGCGTCGGCAACGGGGGCAAGGTCGCGCCGTGGCAGTCGGGCGTCTTCTGGGCACCCAAGGCGAGCACCGACGTCTTCGCCTTTACCCTCGACAAGACCTCCGGGCAGTTTTCTCCCACGACAAGCTATAGGGACCGGGCGATCAGCCGCGAGCTCATCCACTGGGAGAGCCAGTCGACCACGCGCGAGGACAGCGAGACGGGCTTGCGGTATCGGAACCACGCGAAGGCTGGGACGAGCGTCCTGCTCTTCGCGAGGTTGCGCGCGGACGAGCGTGCGTTCTGGTTCCTGGGGCCCGCCACCTACGTGAGCCACGAGTCGGAGATGCCGATGGAGATGACGTGGCGCCTACTCCACGCGCTGCCCGGCGACCTCTATGCGTCGTTCGCCGCCGCCGTGGCATAGCCGCCTTCGCAGGCGTTCGCGCGCCTGGCCGCCCCTCACCGCCGATCGACTGCGCCCACCTCGAGCTCGGGGATGTGCCGCATGAGCGCAAGCTCCGCTCCCATGGGCTCTTGCCAACCCGAGTTGGGGGGGGCGTTGTGACCGCCCGTGGTGTGGGTCACTTTCCCCCGCGCTCGCTTGCGACTTCAGCCCCGCCGCCCGCCCACTCTGCGGGCGGGGGCACGCGGTGTATGCCGAAGGTCGGATCAATGCGACCGTCCCACACGAGCGCGTGGTGGGACCAGAATTCGACGCTCTCGGCCAGGGCCGCCTCGGAGGCTCGGGCGGTGACCGAGCACGGCTCCGGTGGCGTCGGCGTGCCGATGTAGGCGGTTCGAAGCTCGGCGAGGCCCGATTCGGTCCGCCGGAAGACCACCCGGAGCGTGGAGCAGGGGAGCGGTTGGCCTCCGCGCACGAATCGGGTGCATCCGGTGGTGCGCCCGACTCGCCGCGCGTAGACGACGTCGTCCCCCGGAGACGTCGGGACGCACGTCCTGAACCCAATCGGGCGACCGAAATCCACGAGGACGGATCCCGTCTCGCCGCGCGCGTCTGGCACGGTCAGACGAGGAAGCGCGCGCGGGAGCAGGATGCGCACGTCGGGGTGTGCGAGGAGATGGTCGTCGCCGAGGCGGGACCAGATGGGCTCCCCGTCGGCTTGATGCCCGAGGAGGCGCCGGCCCTCGCAGCGGGCGATCAGGTGGGCTCGGAGGGCGCTCAGCAACGCCATGGGGCCGTGCCCCCCGCGGGGCCGCGCGCCCCGCTGCGCGAGGAGGCTCGTCAGGAAAGTGCCGAGACTGCTCACTTGGCAACGCCGGCAGCGCGGCGGAAGGTCTGGCGCCGGGCCCGGGCCGTCGGTGCCGCTGCCGCGACGACGGCGTTCCCCCCGCCGCGCTTCGCCTCATGCGCTGCACCGTCGGCACGTTCCCGCAGCCCTTCGACATCCCCCCGAACTCCCAGGGTCGCCACACCCAGGCTCGCCGTGATGCGGACCGACCCACGCTGCGTCGCGACGTCCGTTTCCCCGATCGCCCGGCGGATTCGCTCGGCGATCCGGGCCGCCACGGCCCCTCGGACCCCGGGAAGCGACACGAGGAATTCGTCCCCGCCTGCTCGGAACGCCTGATCGGCGGACCGGCACCCCTCGCGGATCCGTGCGGCGACCTCGCGGAGCACCTCGTTGCCCGCG
>JAYTCP010000690.1:0-4432 GCA_043736435.1 Planctomycetia bacterium
GACGACGGGACCTGGATGTCGCGCAGGATCTCGGTCGTGACCCATGTCCCGTCGTCGATCCGGGACCTCGTCCAGGGCCGCGTCTCGGGCCTCGAGACCGAGGAGCGAGACCTCCTCGACGTCGCCTCCTGCGTGGGATTCGAGTTCGACCCCGACCTCGTGGCGCAGGCGGTGGGGCTCGCGCAGATTCCAGTCCTCAAGCGCCTGGCGCAAGTCGAGCGCGCCCACCGGCTGGTGCGGGCGTCGGGCGACCGGTTCGTGTTCGATCACCACCAGGTGCAGGAGGCGCTGTACGCGGGGCTCCCTGACCCGCTGCGGCGCGCGTACCACGCGGCCCTGGCCGACGCTCTGGAGACGCGGGAGGGCTCGGCCGCGAAGGACTCCAAGGAACTCGACGGCCCGCTCTGCGTGGACCTCTGCGAGCACAACTTCAAGGGCGGGCGCGGCGATCGTGCCATGCGCTTCCTCGATGCGGCGTTGACCCACCTCGAGGCGGGCTACCTCAACGACCGTTCCGTCGCGCTCGCCGATCGAGCGCTCTCGGCTCCCGCGCTCGTTACGGGGCCGGGGAGAGCCACGCTCCTCCTGCGCAAGGCCAGGCGACTCGATCTGCTGGGCCGGCGGCAGGAACAGCAGGCGGCCATTCTGGAGGCGGTCTCGCTGGCCGACGCGGCAGCGGAGGGCACCGTCCGTGTGAGGGCACGAGTTCACCTCGCGATGCTGCGTGCCAAGCTCGGTCAATTCACCGAGGCGGAGTCGGAGGGCCGCGCGGCGTTGGCCCTTGCGCGAGAGATCGGGGACCGGGGAGGAGAGGCCGCCGCCACGGGGGGCCTCGGACGCGTCTCCCTCTACCTGGGTCGCTTCGACGAGGCACGCGTGCATCTCGAGCGCCAGCTCGGGCTCTCGAGAGAGCTCGGGGATCGACCCGGAGAGGCATCCATCACGGGGAACCTGGGGATCGTCTTCGGCGCCCTCGGGCGGTACGACGAGGCGCGGGCGCTCTACGAGCGACACCTCACCCTCGCACGCGACCTCGGGGACCGGTTGGCGCAGGCCACCGCAACGGGGAACTTGGGGCTCCCCCTCTCCGCCCTCGGTCGGCACGAGGAGGCGCGCGAGCAGTACGAACGCTACCTCGTCCTGGCGCGGGGGATCGGGGACCGGGATGGGGAGGCCCTCGCCCTGGGCAACCTCGGATCCTCACTCTTCGTCATTGGTCGCTACGAGGAGGCGCTGGCGCACCACGAGCGCCACATCGCGATCGCCCAGGAGATCGGAGACCGGCTACGGGAGGGAACCGGCATGGGGAACCTGGGTTTGGTCTACGGCGCTCTGGGTCGGTACGACGAGGCGCGCGCGCACGAGAAGTTCCACCTCGCGCGGGCACGAGATCTCGGGGATCGAGAGGGAGAGGCCAGCGCCGCGGCCAACCTGGGCGACGTGCTTCGAAATCTGGGTGACCTCGCCGCGGCCGGTCGGGCCCACGAATCGGGGAGAGCCCTCGCGTGCGAGCTCGGGGCCTCTCCGATCGAGGGAGACAATCTCGCCGGGCTCGGGCTCGACGCCGCGGAGGCCGGCGACGCGGGTGAGGCCGAGGGACGCCTGCGCGAGGCGATTGCGCTTCGGCGGGCGACCGGCGCGCGCGGGGAACTGGCGGGTGCGCTCGTCGCCCTCGGGGCCGTCCTGGCCGACGCCGGGCAGGCCGACGCCGCCCGTGAGGTGCTCTCGGAGGCTACGGAGATGGCGCGGGACCTGCGTCTGGTCGGGATCGAGGCGCTGGCCGGCGTCCACCTCGCTCGGGGCCTTGGCGGGGACCTGGCGGCCGCGGAAGCCATGCTCGCGTCCCACGAGGCGCGCATGCCCCACGTGGCGCGCATGGAGGCCCGGTTCCACCTCTTCCAGGCAACCGGCACGCATGCGCATCTCGTCGAGGCGAAGCGTCTGCTCGAGTTCGCGGTCGCCCATGCTCCCGTCGAGTGCCGCGAGGCGATGGTCGAGAACGTTCGACTCCATCGCGGGATCGCCCACGCGGCGTCGCAAGAAGGGACCGAACGCGAGGAGACCCCGGGGGGCGCATGAAAGCGAGGCGGCGCCGCCCCCCGATCGGGGGCGGCGCCGAGCGCGCGTACGACGAGTGGCGCGGTCAGTTGCCCAGGTACCGGGCGATGACCCACTCCGTGGTGCTGGGGGGAGTGCCCGTCGAGAAGACGGCGCGGCCGGAGAGGATCACGTCGCCGTTCGGGGCGACCGCGACGGAGCGTCCCACGTTGTCGAAGTTGCCCACCTGGAGCGCATCGGAGAACCCGCCCGATCCGAACGAGGCATCGAGCGCCCCAGCGGCGGTCAGGCGCACGACGCGGGGCTCGGCGGCTGAGACCGGGATGAGCCGCACGGCGACGGCGATGCGCCCGTCCGCCATGACGACCGGCGTGGACCCCGCCTGGTCGTTGGCGTTCGGGCCGAACACCCACGATCCGCCGGATCCGAACGTCGCGTCGAGGGTCCCGCCGGGCAGGTAGCGGGCCAGGACGACGTCGTTCGCGTTCAGCACGAACGCCTGAGCGCCCGATACGAGGATGCGATCGCTCGCGTCCACGGTGAGTCCAAGAAGCGACCGGTTCGCACCGAGGACGGACCCGAACGCGGTGTCGACCGCGCCCGTCGGGAGGTAGCGGGTGATCACCCACGCCCTGCCGGCTGCCAGGTCGCTCAGCGTGTAGGACACACGATTGGACCCGACGACGATCTTGCCGTCGGATTGGATGCCGAGCGAGTCGAGCGCTACGTTGTCGTCCTGCGTCGTCCGGTCATGAACGACGAGTCCCCCGATGCCGAACGAGGCGTCGAGCACGCCGGTCGAGTGGAGGCGGGCGAGGAAGATCGCGTACTGGTACGTAGGCGAACTCTTCTTCCCCCCCTCGAGCGTGACGCGCCCCGCGACCACGACCTTGCCATCTCCCTGGAGGGCGACGCCGACCAACGAGACCACCCTCGCGGACCTCGCGCCCGTGCCGGCAGCCGCGGTCAGCGCATCGTTGAAGTGCACCACGCCACCCGTGCCGAAGGACGAGTCGAGGGAGCCGTCGGAGAGCAGGCGCACGACGGTCGCCCTGGGGAGGTTGGAAACGGCGCCGACGCCGACACAGAGGATCCGGCCGTACCCGTCGACCGCGAGGTCGAACACCGTCGGGTGAGCCGTGCCGGCCCCGCCGGTGTCGAAGAGGCTCACGATGCCGCCGGCGCCGAAGCTCGTGTCGTCGCTGCCGTCAGCCAGATACCGACGAATGCGGAAGTCGTTCTGGTCGGAGCCGGCCGCAAGGATCCTCCCGTCCGCTTGGACCGCCGTGGTCCATGCGTGCGCGAGGTTTCCCGTCGCGGGCTCGCGGACGATGCCCCCAACGCCGAAGCCGGTGTCGAAGTTCCCGGCGGCCGCGAAGGCCACGCCCGAAGCCGCGACCAGCAAGCCGACTGTAACGCTGAGGGTTCCCCTGTGTCTCATGGAGGCTCCTTGTGTGTGTGAAACGGGCAGAGGCAGGTACCCACCCGCCTTGGGCGCCGGGAGGACGGGAACGCCCTCCATGGAGGGGGAACGGGAACGGAACCGCGAGAGGGACGCGGATTCCCGCCGGACGAGGTCCCCCGGCGGCGGGATGATGGGCGAGGAGGGACTCGAACCCTCAGGGGGCCTTGCGGCCTGGGGCTTTTAAGACCCCTGCGTCTGCCGTTCCGCCACTCGCCCGCGCCCGACGCGCAGGAGTATAGGGTCCCGGCCGTTTTCACGACCGACTGGCCCGCGCGCGCGTCAAGATCCGCCGACGATGACGGACGCGCCGCCCCACCCGGAGCCCGCCTACCCCCGCCGCCGCATCGGCGGCGAGACGGCCGCGTCGGTTGGCCGTCATCCGCCCGCGGGCGCGCCCCCGCCGCCCGCGTCCGCCCCTCCCCCCCGCCGCCCCCCCACTCCGCCGGCCGACCTCCCCCCTTCCCCGCCCCCGCGCCGCTTCGAGTTCGTCGCCGCCTTCCTCGTCGCGCTCGCCCTCCTCTCCACGTTCGCGGGCGTCCGCGACCTGTGGGACGCCGACGAGGGTCGCTACGCCTCCATCGCGCTCGACATGAAGCGCGCCGACGACCTCGTCACGCCGCGCGAGAACGGCCTGCGGTTCGTCGACAAGCCGCCGCTGCTCTACTGGATGGCCGTCGGCGCGTTCCACGTTCTCGGCGCGACGCCGTTCGCCGCGCGGCTGCCCGACCTCGTGGCGGGTGCCGCGTGGTGCGCGCTCGCCTTCGCCTTCGCGGCGACGTGGACGGGGCGGCGGCGCGCGGCGTGGCTCGCGGCGGGCATCGGCGCGACGTGCCTCGGCGGGATGGGCTTCTCGCGCTCGGTGACGATGGACATGCCGCTCGCGGCCTGCGTCGCGGGCGCATGCCTCTC
>JAYTCP010000691.1:0-3292 GCA_043736435.1 Planctomycetia bacterium
CCGTGAGCTCCGAGGCGGCGGGCGGCGCGTCGAAGAGGGTCGCGGGCCCGTCGTTCTTCGCGAAGTAGAGGTCCGGTGCCGCGGCGCCCACGGACGTCCCGAAGAAGATCGCCGCGTCGGCTCCCTCCATGTGGGTCCCGATGGGCACGAGGTCCGTGCCGTTGGGGATCGTCCGCAGCGTGGCAGGGGCGGCTCCGTCGCGCGAGGAGAGGACCCGCGTCGACCCGTCCGCGGCCGTCACGGCGTAGTGGAGGACGGCGTCGCCCGCCTCCATGTGCGAGCCCAGGATGCGCAGCGTCGCCGTGGCCTCCACGACCTCGATCGAGACGGGGAGCCCGAGATTCCGGACGTGGAAGAGGCGCGTCACGCCGGCCCCTACACGGGTCGAATGGTGGAGGACCGCATCGCCCCCCGAGACGTGCGCCGCGTGGAAGGTGAACACGGTGTCGCTCGGGACGAAGACGATCTCCGTGGCCGCCGCCCCGTTCCGGGAGAGCTTGACGCGGGTCGTCCCATTCCCTTCCACCAGGGCGTACCAGATCGCCGCGTCCAGGCCCTTCATGCGCGTGGCGAGCAGCTGGAAGACGACGCCGGCGGGGACGATCTCCAGGCGGGACGGGGCGCCGCCGTTGCGCGAGGTCTCGATGCGGCGCGTGCCGTCGCCGTGAAGCGTGTCGTAGAAGATCACGCTGTCCGTGCCGTCCATGTGCGCGCCGAGCACCTCGTAGCCGATCCCCGCGGTCAGGACCTCGTAGGTGACCGGGTTCGCGCCGTTGCGGGAGTGCTTGAGGCTGCGGGCTCCCCCGAACGACATCGTGTCGTACCAGATCACCGCGTCGCTCGGTCCGACCGGTCCGCCCCCGCCGCCCGGGAACCCGTCGCTGCCCCCGCCGCAGGCGGGGACGAGGAGCGCCAGCACGAGGAGCGCGGCCCGCGCGGCACGGGGCCGCGGTCGCCGATCGGTGGCGCGTCGGGCGTGGAACATGGCGGCCCCTCCGGGCGCGGCAGCCGAGAGGACCGGAGTCCCGCCGCCCGTCAACGGTAACACGGACGCCCGGGAAGCGCCGGGGGAGGCCCGAGCCCTCGGCGGGGCTTGGACGACGCGCACCCGCCCGTGCTTCCCGCGAAGCGGGCTCGTCCTGCCCCCGCCGCCCCCAGACTCCCGAATCCCTTCCCCGCGGGCACCGGCCCCTTCACGGCGGCCGACCTGCGGATTCGTGTCAGACACACTTCCGCAGCTCAGGCGCCTTCGTAGCGGCCGAAGCGGTCCTCGAGGGTCTGCATGACCTCGCCCAGCGTCGCCCGCGCCTCCACGCACGCGAGGACGGGAGGCACCAGGTTCTGGTCGGTCGTCGCCGCGACGGCGAGCCCGGCGAGGGCCGCGGACGCGGCGCCGCCGTCGCGCGCGGCGCGGAAGGCACGGATGCGGGCGATGGCGCGGGCCTCGGTCTCGGGGTCGATCGCGAACGGGGGCGGGGCCGCCTCGTCGTCGATGGCGAACCTGTTCACGCCCACCACGACCTCGGCGCCCGACTCGATTCGCTTCTGCGCCTCGTAGGCGCTGCGCTCGATCTCGCGCTGGTAGAAGCCCTGCTCGATGGCGGCCACGGCGCCGCCCATGGCGTCGATGCGCTCGAGGAGGCGGGTCGCCTCGCGGTCGACGGCGTCGGTCAGGGCCTCGACGTAGGGGGAGCCGCCCAGGGGGTCGACCACGTCCGTGACGCCGCTCTCGTGCGCGATCACCTGCTGCGTGCGCAGGGCGAGCATCGCCGAGGCTTCGCTCGGGAGCGCGAGGGCCTCGTCGCGCCAGTTCGTGTGGAGCGACTGGGTGCCGCCGAGGACCGCGGCGAGCGCCTGGAGCGTCACGCGGACGACGTTCACGTCGGTCTGGCGGGCCTGGAGCGTGCTCCCGGCCGTCTGGGTGTGGAAGCGCAGGGCGAGGGAGCGCGGGTCCTTCGCGCCGAAGCGCTCCGCCATCGTGCGGGCCCAGATGCGGCGGGCCGCGCGGAACTTCGCCACCTCCTCGAAGAGGTGGTTGTGCGCGTTGAAGAAGAAGGAGAGGCGCGGCGCGAAGCGGTCGACCGGTTGGCCGCGGCGCACCGCGTCCTCGACGTAGGCGATGCCGTCGGCGAGGGTGAAGGCCACCTCCTGCACGGCCGTCGAGCCCGCCTCGCGGATGTGGTAGCCCGAGATGCTGACGGGGTTCCACTTCGGCATCCGGTCGGACGTGTACGCGATCACGTCGGTGACGAGGCGCATGGAGGGGCGCACGGGAAGGCGGTAGGTGCCGCGCGCCGCGAACTCCTTGAGCATGTCGTTCTGGAGCGTGCCGGAGAGGGCCGCGGGCTCGATGCCGCGGCGCTTGGCGACCGCGACGAGGAAGGCGAGGAGCACCGCCGCCGTCGAGTTGATCGTCATCGAGACGGAGACGCGGTCGAGGGGGATCGCGTCGAACAGGGTCTCGACGTCGTCGAGCGTGGAGATGGAGACGCCGGCCCGCCCGACCTCGCCGGAGGACAGCGCGTGGTCGGGGTCGTAGCCGATCTGGGTCGGCAGGTCGAACGCGACGGAGAGCCCGTTCGTGCCGCCGGCGAGCAGCGCGCGGTAGCGGCGGTTCGACTCCTCGGGGGTCGAGAAGCCCGCGTACTGGCGCATGGTCCACAGGCGGCCCCGGTACATCGTGCCCTGGACGCCGCGCGTGAAGGGCGGCTCGCCCGGACGGCCCACCCGCGCGTCGTAGCCCGGGGGCTTCGGGTCCGGCGCGTAGACGAGGTCGAGGGGGATGCCGGAGGAGGTCGCGCGCGGGGGCACGGGCTCCTCGGGTCGGCGGGGGGGGCGCGGCGTGCTCATGGGAGGGCGATGCTACTCGGCCGGAACCGCGCTCGTCCCCTCCCACGGAACCGGTCGCGCAGGACCTTCCCAGGAGCCTGCTCCCGGGGATCCTCGGGTCCTCGAACCGGCGAAGGGCCCGATCGAAGAACCAAGGAGAGCATCATGAGGAAGTCGTGGATGGTGGCGGTGGCGGTCGTGGTCGGCGCAGGCGCATGGCTCGCGGCGGGCGCCCGCGGCGAAGAGGGCGCAGGCGACTCGCCCCCCGTGCAGAAGTCGATCAAGGACACGGCGTTCGCGAAGTCGCTCCTCGGCGCGTGGACCCTGACGTCGAAGAGCAGCACGGGCACGGGCGCGGGGAGTGCCACGTTCGCGCTCGGCGTCGGGGACACCGCGATCCTCGAGACGTACCGGAACGACACGAAGATGGGCGCGGAGACCCTGTCGTTCCACGGTCACGGGA
>JAYTCP010000692.1:0-8487 GCA_043736435.1 Planctomycetia bacterium
CCCCGTGACCCTTCCCACCCCGTCCGCCCCGCCCCCGATCGCCGCCCGACACGCCGGTGACGCGCGCCCGCGTACGACCGCGGAAGATGCCCGCCTGCCCCGCGTAACCCTCGTCGGCCTCGTCGTCCTCGCGGAATGCCGGCCGGTTCGCGTCGAACACGGGCTCCGCCAAACGGGCCACCCGGGCCTCGACCTCGGCGTCGTCGAGCTCGAGCCGCGTCGCCTCGGCGCGCACGATGGAGAGCCCGAGGCGCCGCGCCGTGATCTCGCGCAGGGTGCGGCCGTCGGGCGCGTCGGGCCAGGGGCCCTTCCGCTCGGCGAACGTGAACAGGAGCGGCACGATCTCGCGGGCATAGCGGGCGAAGGCGGCGTTGTCGGTCTGGAACACGAAGAGCCCGCCCGGGACGAGGGCCCGGTGGATCGCGCGCAGGATCGCCGGCGTGAGCTGGCGCCGGGCCTTCTGGCCCGGCTCGTAGTACGGCTGCGGATGGTAGAGGTGGATCTCGTCGGTGGACCCGGGCGCGCAACGTTCGAGGACGAACTCGCTTGCGTCGCCCCAGGCGATCTTCAAGTTCGTCAGGCCCCGCTGGCCCGCGCGGAGGCTCGCGAACTTCACGGCCTGCGGCACCAGCTCGATCCCGACGTGGTCGAGGTCGGGGCGCGCGAGGGCCGACCCGATCAGGAAGCGCCCGTTCCCGCATCCGAGGTCGAGCACGCGCTTCGCCCGGCGCCCGAAGACCGCCTCCCAGTCGAGGACGACCCCCGGCGCCCCGAGCCCCGTGCGGGTCCGGCTCCACTTGTCGCGGGGCAGCTTCACGCCCGGGAAGGGGACGCCGCTCTGGGATTCGCGATCGTGGCCACGCACGGGGACGAGCGTATCCGCGCACGGGGGCGCCCGGGGCGCAGAATCGCTCCGTTGCGGCGCCTACGCGTACCCGCGGTCGCCGTTCTTCTCGAGGCGCTCGGCGTAGAAGCCGGGTGGGGTGTCCTCCACGCCGGTCCCGTCGATCCACCGGTTGAAGAAGTGGAAGAGCGCGCACACCGTGACCGCGTCGTAGATCGCCGCGTCGGACCACCCCGCGGTCTTCAGCGCGTCCGCGTGCTCCCGCCGGAGCGTCGCCGGCGCCCGCGACAGCTGCTCGAGGTAGCCGAACAGCGCCTTCTCCTTGTCGGAGATCGGCGCCGTGCGGAAGTCGAGGCAGACCGCGTCCACGAGCGCCCGGTCCTTCAGCAGGTACGCCGCGACCGCGGCGTGCGCCGAGGTTCAGAACAGGCAGCGGTTGAACGACGACGTGTACGCCGCGATCAGCTCGCGGAAGCCCGGCGAGTGCTCGGACGGGCCGCGCAGGATCTCCTGCACGAGCTTGCTCAGGTGGTCGGCCAGCGCGGGACGGAAGGCGAACAGCCGCCAGATCCCGGGCACGTACCCCCCGCCGCCCTCCACGGCGCGGATGCCGTCGGCGTAGCGATTGCGCTCTGCGGGCTGGTGGCGGCGGACGTCGTCGAGGAACATGGGGGGCTCGGGGGAGTTCACCCCCGAGATGACGGGGGCTCAGGGGGTCGAGGGCGTGAGCAAGAATCGACGCAAGCCCTCTTCCGGCGCCCATCAGGCGCCGAGGAGGGGGAGGCCTCGTGTCGAGGCCAGCGTGGGGGAGGGTCCGCCTCCCCCACCAGCATGAGACGTTCCGGACGGGGAGGGAACGGCCCCGGCCACGGACGATTCCCCCGCGCCGGGGAGGGTCCTCCCCCGGCGGGGCCCATCCCCGTAGCATGCGCCGCGTGGCCCCCACAAGCCCGTCCCCGACGTCGGCGCCCGCGCTCCCCCTCTGGGCCGGCGAGCGGACGTCGATCCTGCGCGAGCACCTGCGCGTCTTCCTCCTCGCCGCCGTGGTGGGCGTGCTCGGCGGGCTCACGGCGATCGGGTTCCAGAAGCTCACCGACCTCGCGCGGGTCGTCCTCTTCGCGCCGTTCGGCGTGCAGGCGACCGAGCTCCTCGCGGCGGCCGAGGCGCTTGCCCCTTGGCAGCGCCTCCTCGTCCCCGCCTGCGGCGCCGCCCTCGCGGCCCTCCTCCTCTTCGGGATCTTCCGTCGGCGGGGCTCCTACGGCATGGCCGACATCATGGAGGCCGTCTCGCTCCGACGCGGCGAGGTGCGGCTCGGGGACGTCCTCGGCCGCTCCATCGCGACGTGCGCGGTGATCGGCTCCGGCGGCTCGACGGGTCGCGAGGGCCCCATCATCCAGCTGGGGTCGGCGCTCGCCTCGAGCCTCGGCCGGCTCGTCCGACTTCGCCCGCGGGAGCTCTCCGTGCTCATCGCGTGCGGCGCGGCCGCCGGCATGGCCGGGGCCTACAACGCACCCATCGGCGCGGCGATGTTCGTGATGGAGGTGATCCTCGGCTCGTTCGTGATGGAGCAGTTCGCACCCGTCATCGTCGCCAGCGTGACGAGCACGTTCACCGTGCGGGCGGTGGTCGGGGTCGCACCCGTGTACGTCGTGCCGCCGCTGACCATGGGCAGCCCGTGGGAGGCGCTCCCCATCTTCGTGCTGGGCGTCCTGTCGGCGCTCGTGGGCTGGGGCTTCCTGCGCACGATCACGCTCTGCGAGGACGGCATGCGCGCCGCGAAGCTGCCGCGCACGGTGCTCGTGGTCGCGGGCGGGCTCCTCGTGGGAGCCCTCGGCGTCTTCTTCCCCGAGGTGTGGGGCAACGGCTTCGACGCGGTGAGCGAGCGCATCCTCGTCCTGAAGGTGCCGCTCGCCACGCTCCTCGTGCTCCTCGTCGCCAAGACCGTCGCGACCGGCATCACCTCGGGCTCGGGCATCAGCGGCGGCGTGTTCACCCCGACCCTGTTCGTCGGAGCGGCCCTCGGCGCGGCCTTCGGCACCGTCGCGAAGACCGTGTTCCCGACCGTCGACCCTGCGCTCTTCGCCCTGATCGGCATGGGCAGCGTGCTGGCCGCCACCACCCACGCGCCCCTGATGGCGATCCTCATCCTCTTCGAGATGACCCACGACCCGCCCCTCATCGCGCCCCTGATGCTCGGGGCGGTGACGGCGACGCTCTTCGCCCGCTGGATCCACGCGGACAGCCTCTACACCGCGGGCCTGCGGCGACGCGGGATCCGGCTGCCCGAGGGCGCCGAGGAGGCCGCGCTGATGCGCACCTACGTGCGGGACCTCCTGCGCGAGGACGCCGTCGTGTTCCCCGCGTCGGCGCCGCTCTCGAAGGTCGTGGACGCGTTCCTCTCGTCCCGCCGCGACGCGGTCTACGTGACGGGCGAGGACGGGCGCTACCTCGGCGTCGCCCGCATCCACGACGTGAAGGCCGTCTTCGGCTCGTCGCCCGACGTCGGGACCATCATCGCCATGGACGTCGCCGTGCCGGTGGCCCCGGTCGGCGTCGACGAGGCGATCGCGACCGTGCTCCCCCGCTTCGACGACGGCGAGCTCGACGAGCTCCCGGTGGTCGCGGGCCCGGTCGACCGGCGGTTCGCCGGCGTGCTCTCGCGCCGCGACATCCTCGCCATGCTGCGCCACGAGGTGCTCGTCGAACGCTCCCGGCCCGTGCGCGTCGCCAAGCACGGAGGCGGGGCATCGACGTACCTCGAGCTCCCGCCGGGCTGGCGCATGACGGAGGTCCCGACCTCCGCGGCGGACTGGGGCGCCCCCCTCGACGTCGCGGGCTGGCGAGCGAAGCGCGGGGCGACGCCGCTCCTCGTGCTCCGCAGCGACGGCGCGGGCGGACGCACGCCGCTGCCCCCCGGGCCGGATCCCCTTCGCGAAGGGGATCTCGTCCTCGTGCTGGGGCCGGAGCGCCCGCCCGACGGACCGACCCCTCCCGGATAGGATGGGGCGCGCGCCGATGCGGCGCGGATCGGCGGACGTTCCCATGCGCAGGACCCGACGGCAGTTCCTCGCGGAGGTGGGTCGCGGGGCCTTGGCCACGAGCGTGGGGCTCGGGCTCGCAAGGGAGCTCGGATTCCTGGGGGCGCGGGGGCTCGCGTTCGCCGGCGACGTCGAGACCGCACCCGACGTCCTCTCGTTCGGGCCGCTCGAACCCCTCGTCGCGCTGCTCCAGGAGACGTCGCCCGACCGCCTGCTCGAGGTCCTCGTCGAGCGGCTCGCGACGGGCACGAACCTGAAGACGCTGCTCGCCGCGGGAGCGCTCGCGAACGCGCGCACGTTCGGCGGCGAGGACTACGTCGGCTACCACGTGATGATGGCGATCGGGCCCGCGTGGCACATGGCGACGGAGCTGCCGGAGAAGCGGCGGGCGCTGCCGGTCCTCAAGGTGCTCTTCCGCAACACGAGCCGGATCCAGGCGTTCGGCGGGCGCAAGAACGAGGTCCTGCGCACCGTGGCGCCCGCGCCCCTGCCCGAGGGCCGCGTCGGAGGCGAGGTGCTGCGGGACGCGGTCCGCGCGAAGGACATGGCGGCGGCCGAGGCGGCCTTCGCCGGCTTGGCGCGGGGAACGCCGGACGAGACGCTGAACCACGTCCTCTACGCGGTCGAGGACGACGCGGAGATCCACCGCGTCGCGCTCGCGTACCGCGCCTGGGAGCTCTCGGGCGTGATCGGCGCGGAGCACGCATACACGCTCCTGCGACAATCGGTGCGCTACTGCGCGCGCGCGGAGACCGGTCGGCGCGGCGGGCTCTTCGGCAAGGCGCGGACGCTCCTCCAAAAGCTCCTCGAGGAGGAGCATCTCCTCGACCGCAAGCCCGGGACGACGGCGTGCGACGACGCCTGGATCGAGGCCACGAGCCGCGCGATCTTCGAGGCGAAGCCGGAGGACGCGGCCGGCATCGCCGCCGAGGCGCTCTCGGAGGGCCGGGATCCCGCCGCCCTCGGCGAGGCGATCTCGTTGGCAGCCAATCAACTGTTGCTGCGCGACGTCGGACGGTCCGTGGCCGAGGCGAAGCCCGGGAAGGCGATCGGCACCGTCCACGGCGACTCCGTCGGGCTCCACGCCTCCGACTCCGCCAACGCCTGGCGCAGCCTCGCGCGCGTCGGGACGCCGCGGAACACGTTCGCGTGCCTCATCCTCGGCGCGTACCAGGCGGCGCTCGACCGCGTCTCGCGCGGGGGCGACTTCGCGACCTGGGCGCCGAGCCCGAAGCCGGAGGACGTCGAGAAGGTGACGGCGACGGACGCCGACGCGCTCCTCCGCCAGGCGGACGAGGCGATCCGCGCGGGGGACCAGGCGAAGGCGTGCGCGATCGTCCATCGCTACGGACAGCTCGGGCTCCCGCCCCGCCGCGTCTTCGACCTCATGCTCGGCTTCGCCGTGAGCGAGGACGGCGCGCTCCACGCCGAGAAGTACTACCGCACGGTCGTCGAGGAGTTCGAGACGACCCGGCCCGCTCTCCGCTGGCGTCACCTCGACGCGCTCGCGCGCGTCACGGCGAGCGAGTACGGTCTGCGGGCGGCCGGCTACGAAGAGGCCTCCCGACGGCTCGGCGTGTGACGGGAGGTTCCCCGCCCGTCACCTCGGCCGGACGCGCCCGCGGCCGAGGTGCCACTCCAGCTCGATGGGCCGGGGCTCACGTTCGTCGCCCAGCGTGATCTCCTCGGGCCGGAACCCATCGAGGGAGACGCGGACCCGGCGCGGGAGCGACAGGACCGCGACGCGGAGCTTGCCCTCCGCGTCCGTGAACGAGGGGAGCGCGGCCGCGCTCCCGAGCCTCGCGAGTCGCCCGTGCTCGTCCGAGTTCCGCGACGCCGCTTCGAGCCGGGCGCCCGCGACCGGTCGCGGCTTGCGGCTGCGATCGACGAGCTGAAACTCGCGCATCTCGAGCAGCCGCGCCGTGAGCGTCTGGAACGGCGGGTCCACGTCGTCCTCGATCTTCAGGGGGGCGGGGAGCATCGCCACCCGACCTGGGGCGAGGGCGACGAGCCGCCACGTCCCGGGCGGCACGTCGCGCAGCGTGAACTCGCCGAGCGCGCTCCCCGTGTCCGTGCGCACGGGCACCCCGTCGTCCCCCACCACCTCGAGGACGGGGTAGCGCAGGCGGTTGCGGTCCTTGTCGAGCACAACGCCGCGGATCTCGTTGCCCACGCCGAGCAGGATCGTGGGCACGGGGGACCCGTCCGGCCGTGAGTCGGCCATGAACTCGGGCGTGGATCGGGCGGCGAACCCGTCGGCCTCCGCCCGCACCCGCAGGGGCCGGGGATTGCCGCGCTCGAGGACGACGGGCACGCCCTCGAGCGTGTAGCCGCCGTCCGGGCCGGTGCGGGCCACGGGGCCGCCGACCTCCGCGCGCACGCGCGCTCCCGCGAGCGGCTTCCCCATCCCGTCGAGCACCGTGCCGCGCAGGAGCATGCCCGGCCGGAGCTTCACGGTCGCCTGGAGCCGGTTGGCGACGGGGCCCTGCCCCACGATCCGCGACGCCCTCACGGTGGCGAAGCCGGGCGCCCCCGCCTCGAGGGTGAACCCGCGCTCGGGCGGGATCCCGTCGAACGTGGCCACGCCCTGAGCGTCGGTCCGCTTCGAGGTCTCGCCGCCGAAGAGGCCGTCGGTCAGCGTGACCCTCGCGCCGGGGAGCCGCATGTCGTCCCAGCCGACCACCAGGACGTCGAGGGGCAGGCCCGCTCCGACGTGCACGATGATCGTGCGCGTCTCCCCCGGCTCCATGGGATCGGCGAGCTTGCCGTCGATGCGGTACTCGGTGCGGTTCTCGTACTGGCTGTTTCGCGAGAGGGGCACGGTGCGGCGGTGCGCGCTGCGGACCTGCCCGACCACCGGCGCACCCCGATGGATGGGGAGCGTCACCTCGCCCCTCGCATCCGTCTCGCCGAGCGCGGTGCCGGGCAGCGCGTCGGGATCGTCGCGGAGCTCGGGGGGACGGCCCATCTCGAGCATCACCTGGGCTCCGCCCACGGGCCGCCCGTCCTCCTTCGCGAGCACCCGGACCGTGACCTTCGCCGACGCGACCACCTGGCACGACGCGTCCTTCACCCGCCCCACGCCGCGGAACAGCACGTGCGCGTCGCCCTCCGCCGCAGGGAGCAGGAGTGCCGCCATGGGCATCGTCAGGAACCCCGACAGCTCGTACACGCCCTTCTCGTCGGTGGTGCCCTCGACGCGCACCAGGAACCGAGGGTCCTCCCAGGTCCCCGCGCTCACGGCCACGCCGGGCAGGGGCAGGTACTTCAGGTCCACCACGCGCACCCGCAGGCTCGGAGCGGTGCGCAGGACCATGTCCACCCAGCCGGGGCTCGTCGCCTGGGGAGGGACCCAGGTGCGCGCGGTGCGTCCGCGAAAGCCAGCGGCCGTCGCGCGGATCGCCACGAGTCCGGGGGGCACGCCCACGAGCCGGAAGTGCCCCGCGAGATCGGTCGTGGTCTTCGCCGCGAAGAACGGCGGCTCGGGGGCGAGGGGCCAGGGATCCTGGTCGAGGTCGAGCAGGGTCTCCGGGTGCGTCGTGGCGGTGACGACCGCGTCCTGGATGGGGCTCCCGTCCTCGCGAAGGACCATTCCCAGCACGATGCCCGCCGAGAGCAGGACCACGGTGCCCACGTCGGTCTCGAGCCCCGCCACGACTCCGATCCCCTTCCGTTCGACCGGCATGGAGGCGCCGAGCTGCGTCACGAGCCGGTAGCCCACGCCCTCGGGCACGCGCTCGAATACGGCGCGTCCCTCGCGGTCGGTCCACGCCTGGAGCGCGAAGGGCCACCCCCCGGACGGCGTGCCCTCGAGCACGAGGGAGACGTCGGGCACGGCCGACCCGTCGTCCCCGCGCCGGACCGCCACGCGGACGCGCCCCGGCTCGCCTGCGCGGCGCACGCGGGAGCGCGCGGCGCCCGAGAGGGAAGCGGTCGTCGCGCGGCCGACGTCCGCGGGGGCGTCCGATGCTTCCTCCGCCGCAGCATCCGCCGGGTCGAGGTCCCCGTCGGGACGAGGATCGTCTCCGCCACCGTGACGTGTCGCCACCGCGAGGCCGATCCCGGCCAGCAGCAGGGCTCCCACGGCGTAGAACGCGGTCCGCCTCATGCCCGGGGATCCTCCCCTGGTTCGACGCCCCGGGAAACCGGGGACTTCCCCCCGCCGCCGGCCCTATGCGGGAACCGCCTCCGAGGCGCGGGGGCTTGCCGTCCCAAGGTCGCAGCGCACGGGGATGCCCCCCGGCAGCCCGTCGAACCATCGGGAGGCCGCCGCGTCCGGCCTCGCCTCCGACGGCGTGGGACCGTACCGCCGCCGCGCGAGCCAGCGGGCGATGCGGTTCGCCCACTTCGACGGCACACCGAACGCGCGGGCCGTGACGTACTGCTGGCGGCGCCCCTGCCAGGCCACGAATCCCGCCACGTCCTCGAACCGCTGCCCCCAGCGCCGCTCGAAGAGCTCGCTCGAGCGCCGGGTGGCCTCGGGGGACCACCGGTACCGGAAGAACGAGACGTCTGCGGGCGACATCCGCGTGTGGAGGTTGTCGTAGCACACGACGCTCCTCGCCGTGGACACGACCCCCGCGCCCAGCGTCTTCGCCTGGAGGA
>JAYTCP010000693.1:0-1855 GCA_043736435.1 Planctomycetia bacterium
CGGACGGCTACGACCGGGCGTTCACGACGATCGTCGACTCCAACGTCACGACGTTCCTGACGGCCCTCTTCCTCTACTTCCTCGGCAGCGGCGCGATCAAGGGCTTCGCCGTGAGCCTGACGCTCGGCCTCCTCGCGTCCATGTTCACCGCGATCTACGTGACGCGCACGGTGTTCGAGACGCAGATCGCCCGCGGCCGCACCGCCCCCATCAAGATGGCCGGCTCGGCGAAGGTCCCGTCCATCCGCTGGGTGGGCATGCGCCGGGTGCTCATCCCGGTCGCCCTGCTGCTCGCCGGCGGGAGCCTCGCGCTCTATGCCGCGTCCCCCGAGGACACGGTGTACGACATCGACTTCACGGGCGGCATGAAGCTCCAGGCCCGCTTCGACAAGCCGACCTCGACCGACGAGGTCAAGAAGGCCCTCGACAGCGCCCGCGCGACGGTGAGGGTGGCCCGCGAGAGCGGGGCCGACGCCACCACGGCGTGGCGAGAGGTCGAGGCAGGTCCGTACGACGACGCCTCGGTGGTGACGGTGGGCGCGAGCGGCGACTGGGTCGAGATCAAGGCCGGGCTGCGCGCGGGCCGCGTGGCCCCCGCGGCCGGGGACACGGCCCCCGTGGCCGAACGCGAGCGCCTCGCGGCGCTCAAGGCCTACGTCGAGAAGGCGTTCGCGGGACGGCTGATGCCGTCGTGGGTGCGCGAAGGGCCGGCGGCCTACAAGTCGGAGGGCGACGCGGACCCCCGGAAGCGCTTCGACGGCCGCCTGAAGACGCGCATCGCCGTCGAGGACCCGGACAAGGTCCTCACGGCGGCGCACCTGAAGGACCTGCTCGTCGGCAGCATGCCGTACACGACGGAGGGCGAGGGCGGGCGCCGCGTGCGCAACCCCGCCGCGACCGTCACCCGCGACGTCGAGGTCGTCGAGGTGCCCCAGACCGCGGCCGAGACCGGCGGCTCGGTCCACACGTTCGACCTGTGGTGGAAGGCGGACCACGCCACCACCCGCGACGGCGTCGAGGTCGGCTCGGAGAAGCTCCGGGCGGACCTGCGGGAGTACCTCGGAGGCCCGTCCTTCAAGGAGGGGCTGCTGCGCCTCGGTGCGACGCGGGGCGCGGTCGACCGGATCGCCCTGGCCGAGCCGTTCCCCGTCGACGACCTCATCGGCGCCGGCGTGGCGCACCGCCAGCGCAACGACGCGATCCTGGCCCTGCTCCTCTCGCTGGTGGCGATCGTCATCTACGTGGCGTTCCGCTTCCGCTCGTCGGCCATGGGCTTCAGCGCGGTGCTCTGCCTCTTCCACGACGTGACGGTCGCGCTCGGCGCGATCTGCATCGTGGACCACCTGGGCCTCGTGGACGCGCGCATCAACCTCGGGCTGGTGGCGGCGTTCCTCACGATCGTGGGCTTCTCCGTGAACGACACGGTGGTGACCTTCGACCGCATCCGCGAGCTGCGCGGCAAGGCGCCGCGCGTCACGGGCAAGATGATCGACGACGCCGTGAACCAGACGCTGTCCCGCACGTGGCGCACGACGGCCACCGCGCTCATGACCGTGATGGTCCTGTTCGCGTTCAACGTCGGGCAGCGCAGCGTGCTCGAGGGCCTCTCGTTCACGCTCATGGTGGGCATGATCGCGGGCGTCTACTCGACGATCGCGGTGGCGGCGCCCCTGCTGCTCTTCCTGCCCTGGTTCTGGGCGAAGATCAAGCACTGGCGTCCGCGCGCGTCGGTGTTCACGTGGGCGCTCTCGCCCCCGGGCGTCTGGGCGGTCCTCGGCGCGGGCGTCGCGACGGCGCTGGGCCTCGCGCTCTCCGGGGCGACCGACTGGGGCATGGCGGCCTTCTACGGGCTCCT
>JAYTCP010000694.1:0-2855 GCA_043736435.1 Planctomycetia bacterium
CTTGGGCTTGGTGTCCTGCGCCTCGTGGATGGTGAGGCGCGTGGCGCCGCCGCCGGCGACGGGGGCGCGCCAGATGTCGCCGCGCCAGGCGAACACGACGGTCTTGCCGTCCGGCGTCAGCGACGGGAAGCGCAGGCCGCGGGTGGTCTTCTCGCCGGCCGACGCGAGCGGCGCGAGGACGGCCGCGGCGAGGACCGCGACGACGGCGGAGGAGATGCGGAGGAGGGGGCGCATGCGGGTCCTCGAGGGGTAACCCCGAGCCTAGCACATCTCGAGGAGGCGACCACGAGGCCCGGAGTTCGCCGGGTCTAGCGTGGCGCGGTCGAAAGCACCGGTGCGCGCCGGGGGTCCCCCGACGACCGCGTCACGGAGGCCGCACGCGCGGCATCGCGCTCGGTCGATCTCCGGGGTCGCCCTTACTCCTCGTCGCGTCCGGCCTTGTTGATGCCGCGGAGGAACTCGTTGTTGTGCTCGGTCTTCTCGATGCGGTCGACGAGGAGCTGGAGGGCTTCGAGGGGGTGGACCTTGTTGAGGACGCGCCGCAGGACGTAGAGCTTCTCGAGGGCGCTCGGGGGGAGGAGCTTCTCCTCCTTGCGCGTGCCCGACTTGTTCACGTCGATGGCCGGCCAGATGCGCTGCTCGGCCGCGTTGCGGTCGAGGACCAGCTCCATGTTGCCCGTGCCCTTGAACTCCTCGAAGATCAGCTGGTCCATCTTCGAGCCCGTGTCGATCAGGGCCGTCGCGAGGATCGTCAGCGAGCCGCCGTGCTCGACGTTGCGGGCCCCCGCGAAGAACGCCTTCGGGCGCTCGAGGCTGCGGCTGTCGAGGCCGCCCGAGAGGGTGCGGCCGCCGCCCCGCTGGAGCAGGTTGTAGGCGCGGCCGAGCCGCGTCAGCGAGTCCATGAGGATCACGACGTCGTGGCCGGCCTCGACCAGGCGCTTCGCCTTCTTGAGCACGAGCTCGGTGATCCGCACGTGGCTGTCCGGCGGCCGGTCGTTCGTCGAGACGGCCACCTCGCCCTCCACGGCCCGTTGCATGGCCGTCGCCTCCTCGGGCCGCTCGTCGACGAGCAGCACGAGCAGGTACACGTCCGGGTGGTTCCGCATGATCGACTGGGCGATCTTCTGCAGGATGATCGTCTTGCCGGCGCGCGGCGGGGACGTGATGAGCCCGCGCTGGCCGAACCCGATCGGGCACATGAGGTCGATGATGCGGCAGGTGGTGTCGTTCGCACCGGTGGTGAGGTCCACCTTGCGATCGGGGTCGACCACCGTCAGGGTCTCCCAGGCCGGGAGGTCCCGGTAGAGGTGGGGCGCGACGCCGCCGATGCTCTTCGGGCGCAGCAGCTGGGGGTTCTGCCCGGGGCGCTTCGGGGCGCCGATCTCGCCGTCGACGACCACGCCGTCGCGCAGCCCGTACTGACGCACGAGGCCGACCGGGACGTACGCGTCGTCCTGCGCCGGCACGTACAGGTTGGCGGGGCTGCGCAGGAACCCGTGCCCCTCGCGCATGAGCTCGAAGATCGGCATCTTGTAGATCTCGGCCGTCGTCGGCGCGACGAAGGGCTCGATCGGCGGCGGCGGGAGCGGCTCCTCGACCTGGCGGGGCGCGGCCCAGCCCCCGCCCTCGCCCTCCATCGGGGCCGGCGCGTAGCCGTCGGCCTCCATGGGCATCCCGACGCCCCCTCCGGGCCCCCCGCCGGCCCCGCGACCGCGATTGCGGCCTCCGCGGCGGCGGCGACGCCGGCGACCTCCCGGAATGGGCATGGACATGTCGTTCATCACGAGCTCCCAGGGGGTCCGCCGTAGCGGGCCCGAGACGGCGAACCGTCGCCGGCCGGACCCGCAGCCGCCTCGGCAGGAGGCCACGCGGACACCGTCGAACACGAAGCCGAGCACCAACATCCGAGGCGAAAGCGCGGGAACGGGGGAGTCGACGGGCCGTCGGGCCGATCGCGACCTCGTGCGTGGCTTCACGCGTCCTCGCAGGGAACCGTGTCCGCGCAGGGACCTGTGTCTCTGCAGCGACCCAGGCCTCTGCGACGACCCGTGCCGGTCCGCGGCGATCGCCGCAGGTCACTTCGTGACCTGCTCCTCGGTCGCCACCGCCGGATCACCCTGGACAACCTGCCACCCCGGACGATCCGGCAGCCTGCGCGGGCAGGCTGCGGGCCGAGCAGGGGAAGGGCCCAACCGGTCGGCTCGACGGCGGCGGTCCGTGCGTTGGGGGTCGAAGGTCTCGGCCCGATCGCGTCGGAACGTCCCGGGCGAGGCGCCTACGGGGCCCCTGCGTCCACACGAGGAGCCTACCCGACCGGGAGGACGCCGCAAGAACGAATCGGCCACCGTGCCGCGGCGTCCCGGCCGGAGCAGGGCCGGGCGGGGTCCGGGGTGCCTCGAGCTCCGTCGCCCCCCGTCGGGCCCTGCGCGGGCCCGAAAGCCCCCACCCATCCATCGCGACCCGGCCCCGCCCCGCGACGCCGCCCGTCGGGGCCCGGCGAACCTTCGCCCGTGCGGGGCGAGGCGATACCCTCCCCCTCCCTGTCCAGCGGCGCCCTCTCCGATCCGGGCGCCCCTCTCCCCGGAGCCGCCCATGGAGTTTCGCGTCGAAGAGCTCGCCCCGTGCCGCAAGCGCGTAACGGTGGTCGTCCCTGCGGAGGAGGTGCGCGAGGAGCTGGACGCGAAGTACGGGGAGATCAACAAGCAGGTCGTCATGCCGGGCTTCCGGCCCGGGAAGGCGCCCCGGAAGCTCCTCGAGTCCCGCTTCGGCGCGCAGGTCCTCGACGAGGTGAAGGGCAAGCTCGTCGAGTCGGCCTTCAAGACCATGGTCGAGGAGAAGAAGGTCGCGCCGCTGAC
>JAYTCP010000695.1:0-4239 GCA_043736435.1 Planctomycetia bacterium
CCCGATGCCCCTGTAGGCGAGCACGAACAGGGTGGCGACACTCCACGTGCGGGCGGTCGCATCCCCCATGCTGTTGATCAGGCGGATAGCGCCCTTGCGCGTAGTGAAGCTGGCCTTCACGCTGAACGTGGCGCTCCCAACGACGATGTCCTCGTCACCTTGGGCCAGCCCGCGGGACCGCGCCGCCGCGAGTCCGACCGCCCGCATTGCGATCGCCATCAGGCGCTCCACCGCACCCCCGACGATGAAACGATTCTCACGGACCGAGGAGTTGAACTCGGTCTGCAGGACGTTCATGGCGGCGCACAGCTCGGCGGTCACCTGGGGGTGAGCGGCCAGCCCCTCGCAGAACCGAGCCCAGATCTTGCGTTCGGCGTCGAACTTCTTCATCTGCGTTCCCCCTCGAGTTCCGGGTCCAGGTTCGCCAGGCCAGTCTACGTCCCCACCGGCCGGAACTTGTAGCCCGTGCCGCGCACGGTTTGGATCCAGACGGGGTTCGTCGCGTCCTTCTCGACCTTGGCGCGGAGCTTATTCACGAAGTTGTCGATCGTGCGGGGCGTTCCGTCGTAGTCGAAGCCCCAGACCTTGTTGAGGATCTGGTCGCGGGAGAGGACGCGGCCCCGGTTCTGGATCAGGTAGCGAAGGAGGTTGAACTCTCGGGTCGTGCTCTCCTGCTCGACGCCGTCCACGCGGAGGCTCTGGGCGGCGAAGTCGATGCGGAGGCCCCCCTCCTCGAAGACGTCGGCCTCGCCGGTGGCCATGCGGCGGCGGCGGAGGACCGCCTTCACGCGGGCCGTGAGCTCGCGGATGGAGAAGGGCTTCGTCACGTAGTCGTCGGCGCCGAGCTCGAGGCCGAGCACCTTGTCGCCCTCGTCGCCCTTGGCCGAGAGGATCACGATGGGGATCGTGGGGTCGTACTTGCGAATCGTCTTGCAGACCTCGAAGCCGTTGAGCTTCGGGAGCATGAGGTCGAGCAGGATGAGGTCGGGCTTGTGGTCGAAGGCCTTCTGGATGGCCTCCTCCCCGTCCTTCGCCTGGTCCACGGAGTAGCCCTCGAACGTGAGGCTGCGCTGGAGCCCGAGGCGGATGGAGGGGTCGTCCTCGACGATCAGGATGCGGGGGGTCATCGACGGCGGTCTCCGGCGAGCGGCAGGGGATCGGCGACGTCCTTCTGGGGCGGCGTCGAGGGGGGAGTGAGAGGGGCGGCGGGACGCGACCAGCGTCGCGCGAGGGGGAAGGTGAGGCGGAACGTGGTCCCGGCCCCCGGCGCCCCCTCGATCCGCACCTTGCCGCGGTGCACCCGCACGATCGTGCGCACGAGCGCGAGCCCGAGGCCCGTGCCGGGCACGTTGCGGGAGAGGTAGTTCTCGGCGCGGTAGAACATCTCGAAGACGCGTCGGCGCTCGCTGCGGGGGATGCCGATGCCGTCATCGGCCACGATCAGCTCGACGCTGCGGCCGGCGCGGCGCGTCTTCACGCGGACGTGGGCGCGGTCGCCCGTGCGGTACTTCCAGGCGTTGGCGAGGAGGTTCGTGACCGCGTCGTCGATCGCGCCGAGGTCGAGGAGGATCGGTGGCACGGCGGGCGAGAGGTCGACCTGGAGGACGAGGCCGGGGTCGCGCTCAAGGCGGCGGAAGCGCTCGCACGCGGCGCGGACGGCGGCGTTCAGGTCGCCGGGGACGAGGGCGTAGCCGGTGCTGTGGGCCTCGCGGCGCGCAACGTCGATCATGCGGCCCACGATGCGCTGGAGGCGCTCCGACTCCGTGGCGATGACGTCGATCCCCTCGCGGAGGTCGTCGCCCTCGAGGCGGCCCTCCTTGATCATCTCGGTGAACATCGAGATGCTCGTGAGCGGGGTCTTCAGCTCGTGGGAGAGGTTGCTGACGAAATCGGCCTTCAGCCGCGCGAGGTGGACCTCGCGGCGCAGCACCCGCACGAGGACGAACCCGGCGATGGAGACGCCGAGCGCCGCGAGGCCCAGGATGAACCAGTAGAACGACTCGCGGGGACCGGCGCCGCCCGAGGTCGGCGAGACGGCGGCGTAGGGGACGAGCACGTCGAGGTAGGGGTCGAAGTCGGCGCGCTCGAGCGACATGCGGAGCACGTCGCCGGGCTCGGAGCGGGTGTCGCGGGGCACCACGCGCAGGCCGACGGTGCCCGGGGGCGCGGCGGCCTCGGCGCCCTGGGCGATCACGGCGCGGTCGAGGCGCACGAGGAGCGCCTCCCGTCGGTCGGAGCCGGCGGGCTGGACGACCGGAGCCAGCCCGACGATCTCGGCGCCGCCGCGCAGGGAGAAGATGCGCGGCGCCGAGGGGTGGCTCGCCGCGTCGCGGGCGAACTGGAGCACGTACTCGCGGAAGCCCGCGAGGCCGCGGCGGGCGCGCTCGTGGTCGGCGAGCGCGGTGGAGAGGGCGGCGCGCTCGGCGGGGTCGGGAATCGTGGCGACGAGGCGCTCGAGCTCGCGCAGCACCCACGCGAACTCCGGCTGGGCCGCGGCGGGGCGCCCCTCGTTGACGGCCGCCGTCTCGTAGGCGAGCAGGATCGCGTCGGTGACCGAGCCCGGGCCCGTGGGCGCGGCGGTCACGTCCTTCGCCATCTGGAGCGCCTCGCCGACGGCGGTCGCGTAGCCGTCCTCGGTCGTGCGGAACGGAAAGCGGCGCACGTACTCGCGGCGCGTCTGCGTCGCCACGGGGTCGGGTCCCGCGGCCGACAGCCCGCGCAGGCTCTGCTCGTAGCGCGCGACCACCTGGCGGTCGGCGCGGCGTTCCTCCTCCTCGATCGCCTCGGGCGGCACGTGCAGCCGAACACGGCTGCCGGAGAGGATGCGCCCCGTCGCGTCGACGAGGTAGACCTCGCGCGCGGCGGGGAACGGCAGGGTGCGCAGGCCGCCTGAGCGCAGGGTCGCGCGCGCCGCGTCCTCGAGCGCCGGGATCAGGCTCGCGCGCGCCCGGTCGAGGGAGGCCGTCGCGACCTCGAGGGCGCGCTGCTCGGTCGCGTTCTTCGCGAGGCGGGCGCCGTCCTCACGGTCGCGTGCGATGGCGCCGAGGCCGAGGACCGCCACCACGATCACCTGGAGGAGGACCACCAGGATCACGACGGCGGCCGTCTTCGAACCGCGGGATAGGCCTCGGAGGTCGCTCATGCTCCGCGCGCGGCGTCGCTCCCGGGCGCCGCGAGCGCGCCGGCGACACGCCAGGCCCGACGCAGCGTCACCCTCGCCAGTCTACCGGGGGGGCACTCTCGACAGCGCCCGTCACCGCGGCATCACGGGGGCCCCCCGGCAGCCGGTCGCACCTCCCGCACGTGCCCGAGCGACAGCCACCGTTCGACGCCGTCGGGCCCCTCGACGCACAGCCCCTTCGAGATCGAAGCGTCGCGGAGCAACCCGCGCCGCTCCTCCGCCCCCACGAGGAACCGGATCGGCTCCCCGAGAAGGGCCAACCGCCGGCGATAGGCACCCTGGAGACCGATCCGGCCCCCCTCCGTCTCGAGATCGCCGAGGCGATCGTCGAGCCTCGCGAGGAACCGCGCGAGCAGGACGCCCCGATCGACGGGGGAGCGCGCGTGGAGGTCGAGCGCGGACGTCGCAGCCCGCACCGACGGCGGCAGGTCCGTGGGCACCTCGCGGACGTTCACTCCCACCCCCACGACAACCGTGATCGCGCCCGAACGTTCCCCCGCGACCGGGAGGCTCGCCTCGAGCAGGATGCCGGCGACCTTCTTCCCCTCGATCCAGAGGTCGTTGGGCCACTTCACCTGCACGGGCGAGCCCACGGACTCCTCGACGGCCTCGGCGAGCGCCACCGAGACCGCCGCGACGAGCGCCCCCGGCATCCACGCGGGCCGCGCGCGGACGAGGAGCGAGGCATAGAGGCCGCCCGCGGGCGAAGCGAATCGATGCCCCCCGCGCCCCCGACCTTCGGTCTGGCGATTGGCCACCACCACGATGCGGTCGGTCGCGCCGGCATCCCGTAGCCGCGCCGCCTCGTCGTTGCTGGACTTGACCTCCTCGAACGCGAAGACGCGCCAGCCCGTCCGGTGCTGGAGGTCCATCGTGTCGAGGGGGGAAGCGGGGTCGCGGATCATGGGGGCGTGGGGGGATCACCCCCGCGTTGGACGGAGGCGCCGGACAGTTCCCCCCCGTAGGAAAGGGTGGGGGGGGGATCACCGCTTGGATGACGGCAGCGCGACAGGGGGTCGGGAGGTGCTCTCCCCCCCTGCAAGTACAGCGGGCGGCAG
>JAYTCP010000696.1:0-1889 GCA_043736435.1 Planctomycetia bacterium
CGTGCGCGCGCGAGGAGGCGACGAAGGAGGCGACGGTGCCCGCGACGCAGACCAGCCCACCGAACCCGGACGGCCCCCAGCTCGCGACCTTCGGAGGCGGGTGCTTCTGGTGCACCGAGGCGGTGATCTCGCGCCTCGAGGGGGTGATCTCGGTCGCGTCGGGGTACGCGGGCGGGCGCACCGTGGACCCGACCTACGAGGACGTGACCTCGGGGAGCACCGGGCACGCCGAGGTGATCGAGGTCCGCTTCGACCCGAAGAAGATCGCCTACGACGCGCTGCTCGAGGTGTTCTTCAAGACGCACGACCCGACGACGCCGAACCGTCAGGGGGCCGACGTCGGGACCCAGTATCGCTCCATCGTCCTCGTCCACGACGACGCGCAGCGCAAGGTCTCCGAGGACGTGGTGCGCCGGCTCGACGAGGCGAAGGTCTTCGACGCGCCCATCGTCACGCAGATCGTGCCGTACGAGCGCTTCTACGCGGCCGAGGCCTACCACCAGGGCTACTTCGACGCGAATCCGACGAAGGGCTACTGCCGCGTGGTGATCGGCCCGAAGGTCGAGAAGCTCGAGAAGGTCTTCCGCGACCGCCTGAAGAGGTGATCGGCCCGACGCCCCGCGCGCCCCGCGCGGGGACCTCCGCCGCAGCCTGCCGGCTGGGGGGCGCTTCTTGCGTTCGACCCTCGCGGCGCTACGGTCTCGCGCGGGGCCTCCCCGGGGATCCGGCGGGCTCCGGACCTCGCTCCCCTCCGGCGCGCGTGAGCGCGCCCCCGGACCGCCCGATGCCGACCCGCGCCGCGTCCCGCCCGCTCCCCGTCGTCCTCGGGGCGGTCCTCTGCGCCGTGACGCTCGTGGGGTGCGGGCGCGACGCGCCGTACGAGGTCACGCGCGTCGTCGAGCTGAAGGACGGCGGGACTCCCTCGCCCGAGGCGACCCCCGAGCAGCGCTTCCGGATGGCCGGGGTCGACGGCAACGATCCGCATGCGGGTCTCTCCCTGCCTCCGGCTGCCGCCCCGCGTGCCGCGGGTGCTACCGCGGCGCCCGACGCGCCCGACGCGACGCCGTCGCCGTTCACCTGGACGGCTCCCCCGGAGTGGAAGCGGCAGGGCGCCCAGCCGAGGCGGCTGGCCACCTACGTTCCGAACGGGGCGCACGGCACGGAGATCGCCGTGTCGATCCTCGGGGGGCGCGCGGGCGGCGCGCGCGCCAACGTCGACCGCTGGCGTGAACAGCTGGGGCTCCCGGCCCTCTCCGACGCCGAGTTCGATGCCCTGCCGCGGTCGACGATCCTCGGCGGAACGGCCGTGCTCCTCTCGGCGGACGGGACCTACTCGGGAATGTCGGGGGCGCCGGGGGCGGAGCCGGCGGCGGGGACGCGCCTCGTCGCCGTGGCCGTCGAGCGCGCGAAGGACATGGTCTTCATGAAGATGACCGGCCCCGCCGACTTGGTGCGCGGCGAGGAGGCGCGGTTCCGGGCCTTCTGCGAGTCGTTCCGTGAGTGAGGGCCTGCCGCCGCTCGAGGTCGCCCCGGCCGCCGCGCCGCCGCCTCCGCTCCCCGCGGCCCCGGCCGGGTCGGCGAGGGCACGCCGCTCGCTGCCCGCACGCGCCGTCGAGGTCCTGTCCTCGTTCGCGCTCGCGATCGTCCTCCTCCTGGTCCTGCTCGTCCTCACGTTCCTCGGCACGCTCGAGCAGCGGCACGCAAGCCTGTTCGACGTCCAGCGCAAGTACTTCGAGTCCGTCGTGCTCGTCCACGACTTCGGACCGTACACCGTGTGGATGCCGTGGGCGCCCGACGGCATGGAGGTCGGGCCCATCTCGATCCCCCTGCCCGGCGCCTCCGTCGTGCTGGCGCTGCTCGCGCTGAACCTGATCGTGGGCGGCGTCGTC
>JAYTCP010000697.1:0-1694 GCA_043736435.1 Planctomycetia bacterium
CGTGCGGCTCGGGGTCGACGTCCCCACGACGACCACGTCGATCTCCGAGGCGGACACCCCCGCCCGCGCGAGCGCGTCCCGGGCGGCGGCTCCCCCGAGGTCGGAGGCATGGACCCCCCGCGTGGACGCGCGGCGCGCGAGCAGGGCCGCGCGGTCGATGACGCGTCGGGTGCGGATGCCGATGCGGTGGTCGATGAACTCGGCGAACACCCGACGGTGCGCGGCGTCCCGGGCTCCCTTGAAGGAGGGATCGGCGGCCAGCCGGGCCCTACACCAGCTGCTCCCCGCCACCCAGCTCTCGAGGCGGGCCGGATCGGCCATCACGGCCAGGTCGTCGTTGGAGAGCACGTCGTCGGGCAGGCAGCGCCCGAGCCCGGTGATCACCGGCGCCGTCGGATCCCGGGGCAGGGAGGCGCCCATCACCGGCCCCAAGGGACGCGGATCGCCGGCGCTCTCGACGGGGAGACCGCCCGAAGCCCCGGGAGCTGCCTGCGGCCGGTCGAGGGGTGCGGGAGGACGATGCGCTCCGTGGGGTTCCCCGATCCGTGAGGTCGGACAGGGAGCCTCCCCCGCCACGGTACCGCGAGCCCGAGGCGGTCGCGCGACGAGAACCCGGGGAGCGGCCCACTCTGGGATTGGGGGGGCGACGGGGACCGGGGAACTCCACCGCGCTCGACGGCGTCCGAACAGGGGTGCGGAGGTCCGAGGTACCCTCGGGCACGGTTCCCGGAGGTTCCCATGGGCAAGGTCGCCGTCGTCGTCGCCGTCGCCGCGCTCGGTGCCGCCGGCTGGTCCGCGTGGTCGCTCCAGGAGGTCCGCAAGGAGCTGGCCTCCCTCCGCGGGGAGGTCGAGCTCCTCTCCCCGCTCGAGGCGCGGCTTGCGGCCTTGGAGGCGAAGGGCGCGGCCGCCGCGCCGCCCCCCGCGCTGCCGGGCGCGCCGCGCGCCTCCGAGCCCGACGAGTCTCTCCTCGCGCCGGCCCCCCGTGCCGTGGTCGCGGCCTCGGCGGCCCCCTCCTCCAAGGGCCCCCCCCGCGTGGAGGAGCTCGAGAAGCGGCTCGCGGCCCTGGAAGAGAAGGACAAGGGCAGGATCATCGATGCGACCGACGCGATCGACCGCGGCGCGACCCACTTCTCGTCCCTGGGGCGTGCGCGCGGCTTCTACGCGACCCCCGCGGACGCGGCGAAGGAGCTCGAGCTCGATCCCGCGCAGAAGGCCGACCTCGACCGCATCGTCGGCGACGCCCGGCGCGAGCTCGAGGACCTGCGCAAGCTGCCGGATGAGGACGGCAAGTCCTACGAGCAGATCCAGAAGGACATGATGGAGGGCATCAAGGACGGAGCCCTGCGCTTCGACCTGGGCAAGGTCCTCGCGTGGAACGGCAAGACGATCCCCGGGCGGAACGAGACCTTCGGCGCCGCCGACCGGCACATCCGCGAGAACGCGAAGGCCCGGATCCGCGAGACCCTGCGCCCCGAGCAGCAGAGCAAGCTCGACAAGGCCACGATCGACCCGATGCTCGGCGGCAGCGGTCCCGGCATGGTCATGAGCTTCTCGACGACGGTGGACGCGATCGACGAGGCGCCGGCGGGCAAGTGAGCCGGTCGGCGGACCGAGTGTCGGAGCGGAGGTCGCAGACATGGCGATGCGCAATGGGACCGGCCTGAACGCCCTGGGCGCGCTCGCGCTCTCAGGCT
>JAYTCP010000698.1:0-5081 GCA_043736435.1 Planctomycetia bacterium
CGGCACGCGCCGACGAGCCGCTCCGGGTCGGGCACCCCGAACAGGCGGCACTCGAAGAGCGAGCCGCCCTCGTGCGCCAGTTGCAGCACCTGCTGGCGGGCCGGCTGCCTCCGAGCGTCGGTCTTCGCGAGCTCGACGTACAGCCACGGGCCGTCCCGGCGGTCCCTCCAGATGGGCACCGCCGTGAGCCGAACGTCGCCGTAGTCGGGATCGGCCTTCGCCTGCGCGGCGCTCGTGAACGAGCCCGTCAGCCACGACGCGAGCCGATCGAGGTCCGGGTCCCTCCTGCGGACGTCGGGGCGATTGGGGCCGACCGGGCGCCGGGGCCGCGGCGGCTCCGCATTCGCCGACAGGCTCGACAGCAGGGAGACGGCGACGACGACCAGCGCGCGCGGGATCCGCATGGGCTCCTCCGGGCCCGGAGGATACCCGGCCCCCGCCGCCCCCGGAAGTCCCCGAACCCCTTCCTACCTCGTCTCCCACGTCGGCGTCTGGAACGTCAGCCTCTCGCCGCTCGGCAGGACCGCCGACACGACGTACGCCTCGGCGTCGGGGTACATCGTGCCCTTGTCCGGCGACGCCACCCAGCGCGGCCGCGAGGGCAGGGAGAGATCGTCGACGTTGCCGAACGAGCGGAAGGAGTCGTCGCCGAACGCGCGGTCCGCGACCCACTCCACGTCGTAGATGCGGTACTCCTGCGCCCTCTCGGTGAGCGGCCCCCTGAGCCGGACCGCCACGCGGATCACCGCGCTCTTCAGGTCGCGGACGAGGTTCGCGGCGCGCACCGTGAACGAGACCTTGCCGAGGTAGCCGTCGGCGAGGAACTGGCTCTGGAAGACGTACGGCTGGATCTCGACGCTGTACCACTGCCCGGTCTGCGCGTAGGCGATCTTCGCGTTGACCTTGAACGCGACCATCTCGGGCCAGGGCTTGCCCTGGGGCTTCTTCGGCGGCGGAGGCGTCTCGGGCGGCGGGACGCCGGACGTGCTGTGGGAAGGAGGGGGCAGCGGGGGAGGAGGGGGCGGCGGGCCCTTGCGCACCTCGACGACCTTCTTCCAGCGCGTCGTGAGCGTGGCGACGTCCTGCGTAGAGCTCGCGAGGTCCTCCTTCCCGCGGATCGTGCCGGGGACGATCTTCGCGGCGGCCTCGAGCGGGATCAGGCGCGCGTGGAGCGCCTGGATGCGCGCGAGGAGCGGGCCCGGCGCGGCCCTCCGCGCGTCGAGCTCGGCGACCCCGGTCTCGGCGACGACGAGGGAGGCCTCGATGCGCGCGCGCCAGGCCTCGTCCTCGGCGGCGGCGGGCGACGGGACGGCGATCGCGACCGCGACGATGAGCAGCGCGATCGCCGCCGCGAACGGCAGGCGACGGGGGCGACGGAGCGGTGTCCGGGCGGTGCGCATGGATCCTCCGGATCCGAGCGTACCGCGCCCGGGGCCGCGCGTCAGGCGCACGTCCCCCGGCGGCGCGGCAGCCGTCCCGGAGGCCGTCCCGGGGCGCGGGCAAGTCGGCGGGTCCGGCGACCGATCCGAAGGGAGTCGGGAGGGCCGAGTCGTGATGTCACCGCACGCCGCACCGTGTCGCCTTCTTCGGTCTGCCGTCATGGGCGCCGGAGGCCGGGCCCTACGGACCGGCCTCCGCGCGCTCGCGGGGGCCACGCTGCTCGGGGTCGCGGCGGCGGCGATCCGGCCGGGTTCCGCGGTCCACCCCCACTGGCTGGGCACGACGGGGTCGACCGTCCTCGACACGGGTGTGGCCGTGGCCTTCGGCGTGTCCGTCCTCGTCGGGTCCGATCGCACCGGCCCCGGTCGTCGCGCGTGGCGCTGGGCGGTGGCGTCCGTGCTCGGGCTCGCGGTCCTCCTGAGCGGACACGCGCTCGTCCGCCACGCGGTCGCCATCGGGAGCGGCGACCTCCGAGCCGCGGGGTGCGCCCCGCCGACGACGCTGCTGGCGCTCGTCCTCCTCGTGCCCGCCTTCCTCCGCTCGACGCGCGCCGCCACGCCCTTCTCCCCCCGCGCCCCCCTCTTCCCGCGCCGGGGTCGATCCGCCCCGCTCCTCCGCGTGCTCGCGACGGCGACCGCCGGGCTCGCCCTCGTCCTCGGTCACCTCACGGCGGTCGGGGCCACCGACTACCGCGCGCCCGCCGACGCGATCCTCGTCCTCGGATCGCGCGTCCACGCGGACGGCCGCCCCTCCGGCTCCCTCGTCGACCGCACCCGGTCGGCCGCGGCGCTCTGGCGGGAGGGCCTCGCGCCCGTCGTGATCCTCTCCGGCGGCCGCGGGTCCGACGCTCCCCTGAGCGAGCCCGAGGCCATGCGGGCGCTCGCTCGCGAAGCCGGCGTCCCGGACTCGGCGTTGGTCCTCGACGAGGGCGGCGTGGACACGGCGGCCTCGGTCCGCTTCGCCGCTCGGCTGGCCCGCGAGCGGGGGTGGCGACGCGTGCTGGTGGTCTCGCACGACTACCACCTCGCCCGGGTGCGCCTCCTCGCGGACCGGGAGGGCCTCGTCGTGCGCACGGTCCCCGCCGACGAGACCCGTGGTGGGGGCTGGAAGTGCGCGGCGATCCCGCGTGAGGTGCTCGCCCTCACCGCGGCGTGGGCGCTGCCGTCCCGTTGACGCCGGTGCGCGCGCGACGTCGAACGAAAGTGTCGTGGTCCGAACGACCTCACTGCGTACAATTCGCGTCGATGCCGGGACTACGTCCCGCAGTACTCCCCACTCCCAACGAGGTGTCCCGTGGCCAAAGGTCAAGTCAAGGTATCGAAGAACAACAAGCCGAAGCTGACGGTCAAGGAGAAGTTCGCGAAGAAGCAGGCCAAGAAGGCCTCGAAGATGAAGTAGGGCCTCGGTTACAGCCGCTTGCGGGGGAGGGCCGGCCGGCCGCTCCCCCGCGCGGCGCTCACTACTTGCGCCGTCCGCGTTGGATCGCGGAGTCGAGCGCCTGGAGGAACTGGGAGCGGTCGCGGTCCTGGAACGGGGCCGGTCCTCCGGTGATCTCGCCGGCCTCGCGCAGGTGCGCCAGGAGCCCGCGCACCGCGAGCGCCGACCCGATGTCGTCGTCGGTGAACGGCCGCCCCGCCGGATGCAGGACGGTGGAGCCCTTCGCCACGCAGCGGGCCGCGAGGGGAATGTCGGCGGTGATCACGATGTCCACCGCGAGCGCGTTCTCGGCGATCCAGTCGTCGGCCGAGTTGAGCCCCTTCTTGACGACCACCATCTCCACGAGGGGGTCGGCCGGGGTCTCGATCCAGGTGTTGGCGACGACGAAGACGGGCAGGGCGTACCGCTTCGCCACGCGGTAGACCTCGGGCTTGACGGGACAGCCGTCGGCATCGACGTGGATTCGCACGGGACGAGTGTACGGGCGGGCGGGGGCGTCGGTCCGGTCCGCCCCCCGCGCCCCCTACCTCCCCGTCCCCTTCGCGTCCCGCAGTGCCTCGAGCCACCCCGTCCCGAAACGCGTGTCCGGCTCCAGGTAGTGGCCCTCGCTCCACTCGTTGAGCGACGCGACGAACACGGTCGGCTCCGCGACGCCCGACGCCGCCGCGAACCGCACGGCGCGGGCGAGGGCCTCCCGGAACTTTGCCGGGTCCTCTCCCACGACCACCGGCGACCACGGGTACTTGTCGGGCCGCGCCGGCCCGAAGTCGGCGCCGCGGGGGGACGCGTCCCAGCCGGGCGACACGGACGGCATGTACGGCAGCCCCGCGGCCTTTGCGTACGAGGCCCACTCGCCCGCACGATGCCGCGCGCACGCGTCGTAGTCCTGGATCGACGGCCCCTTCCACTCGGGCAGGAGCACGTAGTGCGTCACGCTGTCGAAGCCGACCTCCCGCACGCGCCCGATCACCTCGCGCGACGGATCGATCGCCGCGAGGTGCATGTCGGGGTGGCCGTGCGCCCGCAGCCACGCGCGCGCGGCCGTGACCGCCGCCGTCGCGCCGCCGATGCCCAGCTCCCGTAGGAAGAACGTCGAATCGAAGATCGAGAGGTACGGGCGCCCCTCGACGCGCAGGTAGCCCGGGCGCGTGAAGTACCGTTCAGCCACGTAGGCGACGAACGCGACGAAGTCGTCCACGTCGGACGGCACGAGCCGGTCGCCCTCGATCACGGGCGCGTCCGCGCGCCGCACGGGCAGCACGCGCCGCGGCATCCGGTTGGCCCACATCAGCGCGAACGGCGCCCGTGCGCCTTCCGGCGAGCCGAGGAAGCCGAGGTCGAGCGCGTCCTGGAACACGCGCTTGCCGCGGCACCAGAAGAACCCGTACACGAACGCGTCGATCCCGTGCGCGCGCGCCAGGGCCACGCGGCGCCCGACCTCGGGGGGATCCCGGTCGTCGTACGCGCCGAGGAGCGGCACTCGGGGCTGCGCGTGGCCGGGAAACCTCGGCTCGCAGCCGGCCACGAGATCCCACTCGGTGAACCCGGGATGGAACCCCACGTCCCGCTCGGGGATCGGGTGCCAGCCGGGATAGACGTACGCGGCGATCCTCATCCGCGGTACGGGGCGAAAGGATGCGTCATCGGCCCGATTCCACCGCGGGGACCGGGCGAGGACAACTCGGGACGAACCGGCGAGCGGGGACCGCGGACGTCGGGGGGATTCCTGGGGCGCCGGGGGCAGGAGGGAAGAGGAGGGACTCCCCGACGGGCGCGCGCTACGATCCCTCCGTCCCGGAGGGATCCACCGTGTCGAAGCTCCTCATGATCGTGGGCGGGATCGCCCTCGCCGCCGTCGCCGCCATCGTCATCTTCGCGATGATCGCGAAGGACAAGTTCGAGCCGTACGCGAAGACGATCCTCACGGACTGCGAGGCCGGCGCCTACGACAAGGTGCATGCAGCGACGTCGGAGGGGTTCAAGAAGGCCATGAGCCTCGAGCAGTTCCGCGGCTACATGGAGCTCCGCCGCCGCGCGCTCGGCTCGTGGAAGGCCATCCAGAAGACCACCGGCGGCGGCATGGCCTCCTCCACCGACGCCGGCACCACCGGCAACGTCTCGATGGAGCTCACGTACGAGCGGGGTCCCGCCGACGCCGAGTTCCACTTCGTGAAGGAGGGTGGCGACTGGAAGCTGCTCAATCT
>JAYTCP010000699.1:0-3578 GCA_043736435.1 Planctomycetia bacterium
TTCGGTCGATGACGGCGCCCGCGGGGCCGCTCGGCAGTCCCCTCGGAGTCCCGACCTTGAACGTTCGCCTCCTGACGGCCGCGGCCGTAGCCACCCTGACCCTCGGCCTGGTTGGCGCCCAGCGCGCCCTCTGCTGAGGCGATTCGTGCCCCCCGACGACCGGTTCGGTCGTCCGTCGGTACTACCCCGTCAGCACGTCGCTCCCGGCTCCGCGGCCCTATGTCGCGCCGGTCCCTGCGGCGGCCCCCGCCCTACCGGCGGCCACGACGGCCCCGGTGCCCCTGCTCCCCCCAATCGTCTGGGAGCGGGCGACGCGCGTCGAATTGGGGACCAGCCCCGTGCTCGTCTGGATCGGGGAAGGCACCCGTCCGGACGAGGTGACCCGCGAGCGGCTGGTCTTCGGCGTGCCGAAGACGAGTCTCGGCTCCCACGCCTTCCGGCTCCTGCGCATCTCGGCCGCGGAGGCCGCCAAGGACCCCCGGCTGACGGCGTGGGCCGGCTTCACCGGGCCGACGCTGGTCGCCATCTCGGCGGACGGCTCCAAGTCGAGGGCGATCGCGGCCGAGTCGATGGTGCCCCGGACGGTGTGGGCCGCGATGAAGGAGGTCACCGTGGCCACCTTCAGCGACGACCTGGAGGTGGTGGTCGCGACCGCTCGCCGCAACCTCGAGGAGACCGAGCGGCTCGACGCCGAGCGGCGCGAGATGGCGTTCGCCCGGCTGGCCGAGACGGAGCGCCAGGCCCGCCTCGCGACGATCCAGCGCCGGCGGACCGAGCTCGAGGCCCAGCTGCTCGCCCTCTGGACCCTCCATCCGCGGAAGTCCGCCTAGGGACACGGCACGAGCGGCCTCGGCGGCCGGGTCTTCGCGTCTTCGGGTTTTTGGGGGCGGGGGTCGCAAGACCTCGCCCCCGTCGCTTGCAGGCGTCGGGCCCCGGCCCCGGCGGCGGTCGAGGGCTCGAAGGGCACGCCCCGGACTCCTTCACGCGGCGAGCACGTCCGCGAGTACCCTCCCCGCCATGTCGTCCCCGGAACTCCCCAAGTCGCACGCCGCCGGGTTCGTGCTGACTCGACCGGGCGCAGGGGAGCCCGAGTACCTGCTGCTCGTCAACCAGCGGGACGGCATGCCGGGGCTGCCCAAGGGGCACCGCGACGGAGCCGAGGACGACCTCGCGACCGCGAAGCGCGAGACGCTCGAGGAGACGGGCCTCACCGACCTCGAGATCGACCCCTGGTTCCGGGCCGAGATCGGGTATCGCGTGCGCAAGGGGGCGCATCATCTGTGGAAGTCGGTGGTGTACCTTCGCGCCAGCCTGAGGTCGGGAGACGTGCGCCTCTCGCACGAGCACACCGCGTTCTCCTGGCAGCCGCTGCCGGAGACCCTCGGCGTCCTCTCGTTCGAGTCGCTCCGTGAGGTGCTGCGCCTGGCCTCGCTCCATGCGAAGGACCCGGCCTGGTTTCGGCTGAAGCCGCCGAGCTTCGCGGACGCCGACCGTCATCTCGCTGCGCTCCCCCACGCCGACGAGAGGCTCCTGGCGCACCTGCGCGGCGGGGCCAAGCTCGCGCGCACGCTCGCCGAGGGGCTCTCGAAGGCGGGCGCCCCCGTGAACGTCGAGGCGGCGGCCGTCGGGACGCTGCTCCACGACGTCGGTCGCGCCATCGGGCGCCCCGAGGACCACCAGATCGAGGGCCTGCGCCACCTGCGCGGGACGTCGCTCGCCCCCTACGGATTCGCCTGCGTCTCGCACTTCACGAAGGGCGCGACCGGGAAGGAGCTCGCCGCCGCCGGGGTCGCGCGCGCCACGATCGACGCCTTCCGGCGCGCGATCGACCTCGAGCGCCTCACGTGGGAGGAGCGCTGCGCCGCCCTCGCCGACGCGTGCATGAAGGGGTCGACCGCCGTCCCGCCCGCGGAGCGCTTCGCCGACCTCCGTCGCCGCTACGACGCCCCCGCGCTCATCGACCTCCAGGAGCGTCGCACGGCGATCCTGCGCGGCGAGCTCGCCGCCGTCCTCGGGGCGGACCCGCTCTCGCTCGTCGGGCTTGCCTGAGCCCAGGAAAGCCGCGGTACCGTGCCCCTTTCCGAGGGTCTGACGTGAAGCCGTTCCGAGACGCCGCCGTCGAGTCGCTCGCCGCCGCCACCGGGCTTGCGCCCGAGGCGGTGGAGCGCCAACTCGAGGTCCCCGACGCCGAGCGCGGCGACTTCGCGTTCCCCTGCTTCCCGCTCGCGAAGGAGCGCAAGGCACCGCCGCCGAAGATCGCCGCCGAGATCGCCGCGCGCCTCGCGACGTCGGGTCGCATCCAGCGGGCGGTCGCCGTCGGGCCGTACGTGAACCTGTTCGTGGACCGCGCGCGCCTCATGGTCGAGACGCTCGACGCCGTCGCGCGCGAGGGCGACGCGTTCGGCGGCGGAGCCGAGGGGCACGGCCGCACGGTCGTCATCGACTTCAGCAGCCCCAACGTCGCGAAGCCGCTCGCGTTCCACCACCTCCGCTCGACGATGATCGGCAACGCGCTCACGCGGCTCTACGCCGCGCGCGGCTGGACCGTGGTGGGCGTCAACCACCTCGGCGACTGGGGCACGGGCTTCGGCAAGCTCCTGCTCGCGCTCGAGCTCTGGGGCGACGCCCCCCTCGCGGCCGGCGATCCGCGGGCGCTCAACGAGCTCTACGTCCGCATCAACGCGCAGATCAAGCAGGACCCCTCCCTCGAAGACCGCGCCCGGGCCTGGTTCAAGCGCCTCGAGGACGGCGACGCGGGCGCCCGGGCCCTCTGGCGCCGGTGCGTCGACCTCTCGATGCGCGAGTTCCGGGCGGTCTACGACCTCCTCGGCGTGCGCTTCGACCACGTGACGGGCGAGTCGTTCTACGAGGACCTGATGCCCGCCGTCGTGGCCGAGCTCCGGGCGAAGGGCCTCCTCGAGGAGAGCGAGGGCGCGCTCGTCGTGCGCGTCACGCGCGAGGGCGACGCCAAGGCGCTGCCCCCCTGCCTCATCCAGAAGACCGACGGCGCCACCCTCTACGCCACCCGCGACCTCGCCGCCGCGACGTACCGCCACGCCACCTACGGCTTCGAGCGCGCGCTCTACGTCGTCGACGCCGGCCAGGCGCTGCACTTCGAGAGCCTCGCCCGCGTCCTCCTCCTCGCGCGGCACGCCTGGGCCGCGGGCCTGCGCCACGTCCCGTTCGGGGTCGTCCTCATCGGCGGCACCCGGGCCAAGACGCGCTCCGGCCAGGTGGTCCTCCTGATGGACGTGCTCGAGGAGGCGATCGAGAAGGTCGAGGGCGTCATCCGCGAGAAGAGCCCCGACCTCTCCGACCCCGCCCGCACCGCCCGCGAGATCGGGGTGGGCGCCGTCGTCTTCAACGACCTGAAGAACCGTCGCACGAACGACATCGAGCTGAATCTCGAGACGATCCTCTCTTTCGAGGGGAAGACCGGCCCGTACGTGATGTACAGCCACGCCCGCGCCTGCTCGATCCTGCGCAAGCACGGCGCCCCCCTCCCCCCCTGCCCGCAGGGCGCCGGCGCCCTCCTCGCCGACCCGACCGAGTACGCCCTCGCCCGGATCGTCGCCCGC
>JAYTCP010000700.1:0-4474 GCA_043736435.1 Planctomycetia bacterium
GGGGAGATCGACGGACACCGTACACGTCCCCGTGGGCACGGCCTCCCACGCGAACGTGCCGTCGGCGGCGGTGGCCACGCCGGGGACCGACGCCGCGGAGTAGCCCTCCCCCCGCGGCCACGAACCGCGGACGACGGCGCCCGCCACGGGCCTGCCCTCCGCGTCGACGACCCGTCCCGCCAGCGGCACGCCATCCGCCACGTGCAGCCAGACCGGCGGCGGTGGGTTGCCCACGAGCACGCGCCCGTACCCCCGACCTCCCACCTTCGGCGCCCCCGGGAGCGCTCGCAGCGTGTAGAAGCCGGGCTCCTTCACGCGGATCGAGAAGCTCCCGTCCGCGCTCGACCGCCCCTCCTCGTCGGGCGCCGGGTCCCCCGCCACGGGCGCGTCCATCGCCGCGATGCGCCTCCGGGCGCGCTCGGCTCCGGTGCGCCACCGTGTCGCCACCGGATCCTCCGGGGCGGGCGGGGGCCCGGTCCGCGTCGCCGTCACGCGCACGCCGGCCAGGGGTGAGCCCTCGACGTCGAACACCCGCCCGACGAGCGCGTACGGGGCCTCCGGCGGGCGCGTCCTCGTGTACGTCACGACGCCGCCTAGCAGCAGGAGTGCCACCGCCAACGCAAAGCCCGCCCTCCGCATCGCAATCTCCACTGGACCGACCCAGGCTACGCGATTTCGTCGCAAGGTGCGGCCGCCCATGCGCCCGCCCAGCGCCCCGCCGCCCCCGCCGCCCCCAGAGATCCGCCTACGCGGTCGTGCCCCCGCAGGACGAGCCGCTCCCCGCCGTGCAGCCGAAGCAGTGTCGCGCCGTGGCGATGCGACGGGTGGCGAGCGCGGTGGGGTCGAAGTCGCGCACGTGACGCGGCGAGCCCGGGAGCACGGGCAGGTCGAGCATCTGGTTGAAGTCGCAGTCGTAGAGCGTGCCGTCCCAGCCGACCGAGATCGTGGTGCGGCACATCACGTGCTCGGCGGCGAGGGGATTGAACGCGGCGACGAGGCGCTCGACGTAGCCCTCGAGGTTGCCCGTGTCGCGCAGCCACCCGAGGTAGCGGCTGATGGGCATGTTCGTGATGCAGAACAGGTGGTCGAACGTGATCCCGTGGCGTCGCGCGAGCTCGGCCTTGAAGCGCGCCTCGGTCTCGGCCTGCGGCGGCGGGAGGAACGCGCCCACGGGGTTGTGGACGAGGGTCAGGGAGAGCCCGCTGCCCGGACGCCCGAACCCGAGCTCGTTGAGGAGCCGCAGCGCGACGATGGACCGATCGAAGATCCCCGCGCCCCGCTGCGCGTCCGTGGAGGAGGCGAGGTACGAGGGGAGCGAGGCGACGATCTCCACGCGGTGCCGCGCGAGGAACGGGGCGAGATCGGCCTGGCCCGGCAGGAGCAGGACGGTGAGGTTGCAGCGGTCCATCACGCGACGACCGAGGGCCCGGGCACCCCCGACGAGGCGGCGGAAGCAGGGTGCGAGCTCGGGAGCGCCGCCCGTGACGTCGAGCGTGGCTGCGTCCGTGCGGGCGAGGGCGTCGAGGCAGAGCTCGGCGGTCTCGTCCGACATGACCTCCGTCCGGTCGGGGCCCGCGTCGACGTGGCAGTGGCGGCACGCCTGATTGCAGAGCTTGCCGACGTTCACCTGGAAGACGTCGATGCCCGTCGCGCAGAGCGGCGCGAGGCCGGCCTCGGCCCGTCGGGCGGCGAAGCGAGGGCCGGGCAGGGCCTCGAGGCGGCGGATCTGCTCCGCGCCGCCCGCCAGCGGGTCGCCCCGGCCGAGGAGCGTCCTCGACGTCGCCACGCCTACATCACCAGCTTCTGCGCGACGTTGCGCATCTGCACGCCGTGGACGAGGCTCGCGCCGCCGCGGATCGCCGCGGCGACGTGGACCGCCTCGGTCATCTGCTCCATGTTGCTGCCCTTCTCGAGGGCGGTCCGCGTGTACGCGTCGATGCAGTACGGGCACTGGACGGCGTGGGAGACGCCGAGCGCGATCAGGGCCTTCTCGCGCTCGGTGAGCGCGCCGGCGGCGAAGACCGCGCCGTACCAGGCCATGAACTTCTCGAAGAGGGGGCTGGCGTCGTTCCCGACCTCGCCGAAGCGGCCGAGGTCGTGGGCGTGGTAGTAGGAGTCGCTCATGCGCGCAGGATAGCCGGGGCCGACGCGGGACCCTCGCGGGACGAACGGGGGCGCCTCCCCGGCGCGGCCGGTTCCCGACGGCGCTTCCGATTCGCCGGGGGCCGCGTACCCTGCGACCGCACCCGGAGGCTCCCCATGGATCGGACGCGCGCGGACATCGGCATCATCGGCGGCACGGGCTTGTACGACCTGCCCGGCCTCGTCGACGCGCACGACGTGACGATCGAGACGCCGTTCGGGCTGCCGGCGTCCCCGGTGCGGCTCGGCACCCTGGGCGGCCGGCGCGTCGCCTTCCTCGCCCGGCACGGGCGTGGGCACGGGCTCATGCCGACGGAGGTCCCTTACCAGGCCAACGTCTACGCCCTCAAGATGCTGGGCGTCCACCAGGTGTTCGCCGTCTCGGCCGTGGGCAGCCTCGTCGAGGAGCTGCCGCCCCGCTCGGTGGTCGTGATCGACCAGCTGATCGACCGCACGCGACGTCGCCCGCTGACGTTCTTCGGCGCGGGGGCCGTCGCCCACGTCGGCTTCGGCGACCCGTTCTGCCCGGGCCTGCGGGCGGCATGGATCGCGGGAGCCAAGGCCGCGAAGCTCGCGGTCCGCGAGACGGGGACGTACCTGAACATGGAGGGGCCGCAGTTCTCGACCCGCGCGGAGAGCCTGTTCCACAAGGGCATGGGCTGCCACGTCGTCGGGATGACGAACGCCACCGAGGCCCGTCTCGCGCGCGAGGCGGAGATGTGCTACGCGACCCTGGCGTTCGTCACCGACTACGACGCGTGGCGCCCCCACGCGGCCGGCGTCGAGGCCACGGAGATCTTCGCGTTGATCCACGAGATGGCCGGCGCGGCGGCGACGGCGCTCGTCACGGCCATCGCGAACGCCCCGACGGCGGACTGCGCGTGCCGTCACGCGCTGCGCGCGGGCCTGCTGACCCCGCCGTCGAGCATCCCCGACGCGGCGCGCGTCCGCCTCGCCGCGATCCTCGCGCCGTACCTGTAGCCTCGCGGGCACGCGAGCACCCTGCACGGGAGCCACCGCCCATGACCTCGCCGCGGGATTGGGCTCTCCTCGTCTTCCTGAAGGCGCCCCGCGCGGGTCAGGTGAAGACGCGCCTCGCCGCGGGCCTGGGCACGGACGGCCCCGAGCGCGCGACCGCGATCTACCGCCGACTGGTCGAGGCCACCGTGGCGGAGACGCGTCGTATGGCCGACGTGGGGACCCACGTCATCCTCTGCGTCGAGCCCCGTGACGCGCTCTCCGAGGTCGCGGTGTGGCTCGGCGACGACCCGATCGTCGCGGCGCAGGCGCCGGGCGACCTCGGGGCACGGATGGCCACGGCGATGCGGGACGCGTTCGCGGCGGGCGCGTCGCGGGTGGTGGTCGTCGGCTCCGATTGCCCGGGGTTCCGCGCGCACCACGCGGCGCTTGCGTTCCGCGCGCTCGACGACCACGACCTCGTGATCGGACCCGCGAGGGATGGCGGCTACTGGCTGATCGGCGCCCGCGACGGCGTGCCCCCCGTGTTCTCCGACGTCCCATGGTCGACGCCGGAGGTCTTCGCGGTGACGCGCGCCCACGCCTCGGAGGCGGGGCTCACCGTGGATCTCCTCGAGACGCTCGCCGACGTGGACACCGTCGAGGACCTCGCCCTGCTTCAGGGCGACCCACGCTTCGCGGACCTCCCTCGGTAGCGCGCGGCGAGGGCGTTTGGATCGGCTCCCCGCGCGTGGGCCGCGCGCAGGCGCCACATGAGCAGGATCGTGCGCCAGCGCCCGTCCTCGACCCAGCGGCGCGCGCTCGCGACGACGCGGTCCCGCAGCGGGACGAAGCGCCCCGCCCGTCGCAGCCGGCGCGACAGCCGCACGTCCTCGAAGAGCGGGATCGCCTCGAAGCCCCCCAGGCGCTCGAACACGCGGCGGCGCACGAACATCGCCTGGTCGCCCGTGGCGATCCCCGTGTGCCGCGACCGCCAGTTCAGCATCCCCTCCACGGTCCGCAGGAGGAGCCCCCCGCGATCGAGGCGCACGTCGAAGCGCCCGCCGACGGCCGCGGGGTCCCGCAGGGTCCGCCGCACCCGCGCGCCGGCCCCCGCGGGGAGCCGACCGTCCGCGTGCAGGAAGAGGAGCACGTCTCCCCGCACCACCGCCGCGCCCGCGTTCATCTGGGGGCCCCGCCCGCGCGGCGCCTGTACGACGCGCGCCCCCGCCGCGCCCGCCTCGGCCACGGTCCCGTCGTCGCTGCCGCCGTCGGCCACCACGACGTCGCAGGCTCCCGCCGCGAACGCGCTCGCGACGGCGGCGCCCACGCGGCCGGCCTCGTTCCACGTTGGGACGACGACCCCGAGCTGCGG
>JAYTCP010000701.1:0-3103 GCA_043736435.1 Planctomycetia bacterium
TGGCGAAGTCGGGCGTGGTGGTCTTCGCGGAGGTGACCGACGCGAAGCCCATCGTGGGCGGCTCGTGCAGCTGGGAGTTCGGGAGCGGCGTGCTCGACACGCTGGCCGCCCAGGCCCTCCTCGGACGGGCCGACACGGGCTTGGGCCGCTTCGACGTGCTCCACAAGATCGAGACCGGGTGGGCCATCGTGTGCAGCAGGGAGCCGACGAAGTCGCACGGGCTGCACGATCTCGGTCCCCTGCCGCGCACCGGGCTCGCGCCGCAGGCCCAACCGCAGGTGCCGCTGCCCGACGGTGAAGGCTCGACGGGGAGCGGGTCGCAGCCCGGGGGCGACACCGCCACCGGCAGGATCGTCGGACCCGAGGGCCTTGCCGGCGAGCCGGGTGCGGTGCCCGGCCTGTTGCTCCTCGAGACCGATCGCGGCGCCGGTCCCGCCCTGACCTGGGCGCTCGCCGCGACGCCGCCGCAACGCCTGCGCCTGCCCCCGTCCCTCGTCGTCCGCGAAGGCGATGCCTCCGGCACCGCTTCGTACTGGGGCCTCGAGGCGGGTCCCTTCACGTTGCTCGCCACCCTGCTCGACGCACAGGGCCTGATGACGTCGACCACGCTGGAGCTCACGGGAGACAGCGCCTCCAACGCGTCGTCGTCCTCGCCGCGACTCTCGGTCCGCGTCGACGGGTGGCGCATCGACGTCGCCTCCGGGCGATGGCTCGCGCTGGCAGGGAGCGACGGCGCGGGCCTCCGCGTCGAACGCACGGGGTTCGCGGGCATCGAGGACGACGCCACCACCCTCGCCCTCTCCACCATCGATCCGAGCGGCGTCCTGCGCGCGTTGCCGTCGATGGTGACGATCCCGGCCGGGGAGACGTCGGTTCGGGTCCCCCTCGCGCTCGGCGACGCGCTCGGCGACGCGGAGGTCACGGTGCGCTGCGGCGAGCTCGTCGAGCGCGTGGCCCTGCGGAGCGTGCGACAGGCCCTCGAGTGCCCGTTGGCCGGGGTGACGGTGCCCGTCGGCGGGCGCGCGGTCCTGCCCCTCGCCCTCGCCATGCCCGACGACGTCTGGCGTGTCGTGGACGTCACCGCCGCCGATGCGGCGAAGCTCTCCGTCCCCACCGATGCGTCCTCGTTGACCTTCCCGCCGGGCTCCGACGGCGCCTGGGTCGCCATCCATGCGCTCGCGATGGGCACCACCGCGGTGCGTGCCGCCTCCGCCGGCCTCCCCGATCTCGACATGCCCGTCACCGTGGTGCCGACGGAAGTCGAGATGACGCGAGCGACGGTTACGCTGCTCGGGATGTCCGACGGGCCCGCGGCATCGACCGGGGGCCTGCTCTGCCTCCGCCTCCCCTCGAGCAGCACGTGGCAGAGCGCGGCCGGCGACCCCGCTGCGGGCGTCGAGGTCGTCTCGGGCATCGGCAGCGACACGCTGGTCGTGCGCGTCGCCCCCGGATCCGAACGTGACGGATCGATCGTGCTTCCCGTCACCCTTGCCGGGGCGCCGAGCGACCCGTTCGAAGTGGCCGTGAACGATCGCCTCCACGGGTGCCGCTCGCTCTACCGCATCGGCGTCCGGTAGCCTGTCCTCGCTCCACCGGCGTTCCAGACGAGCGCCGGTGGGGCGATCCCGCCATCGATCGAGGCCTGCGCCGTCCGGCGCGCGTCTCGCACCTGCCCCGTACATCGTCCCCGTCGGAGAGGCACCCCGATGAAGTCGCGCAAGCTCTGGGTCGGTGCGCTGGCGCTCGCCGTCCTTGCCGGCGCGTGGTGGGCGCAGCGCTCCCGCGAAAGCGCCCCCACGCGGCGTTGGACCACGCACGGCGGCCTGACGGCGGTCGACCGCGCCACCGGCCAGCCGATCCCTGATGCCGTTTGGACGCTCATCGCGACCCGCGATGGCGGCTTTTCCGAGGGCATCGAGCAGGGGGTCACGCCGGCCGCCCCGCCGCCCGAGCTCCTGGCGCAGGCCCGACGCATGGCCGTCGGCGCCTACGGCTACGAGGTGCGCATCCTCGAGCCCGACGGCCTGGACGCGCTCGACGGGCGCGTCGAGCTCGAGCCGGCGGTGGACTCGGGTTCCCTGCGCATCGAGAGCGACGATGACGCTCTCGCCTCCTCGGAGGTCCGACTGATGACCTCGCTGCAAGACCCCGCTGCTCCCGCATCCGCGGTGTCCCTGTGGTGGCTCCACCGCACGCTCACGCTCACCCGTGCGCCGCTCGCCGTCCCCATCGGCCGCCGTCACAACGTGGTCGCGGTCGCCATGGGCGCCCCGGGGACCCACGTGCGGTGGCCATTCCCCGCGAGGCTCGCGGCGGGACGCACGACGATCGTGCATCTGGAACGGACGCGCCGAATCGCCTTCGAGATGGAGCCTCGACGGCCATCGGGGCATGTGCATTTCGGGTGGCTCCACGTCGACCCGCGCCGGGTCGGGACGCTCCCGGAGGAGCGCCGGACCGGGCTCGCCATGCACGGCTACCGGGGCGGGTACGAGGCCCCCGCGCTGACGGCGGGGGTCGTCTTCAGCAACGTGCCCAGGGTCCCGCTGACCGGCGTGGTGCACAGCGCGGACGGATGGTTCGCCGTCGAGGTCGACGCCGAGTCCACGGCGCTTCCCATCGCGCTGGGCGCGGCTCCCGTCCGCCCGCTCGCGTCGATGTCGATCGACGGCGCGCCACCCCCCGCCGGCACGGTGGTCCTGCCGGGCACGGTAGCCGACGACCTCGTGAACGCGGTCCTCGCCCGCGGCTGGCTCGACGACCCCCTCGACCCCGACGGGTTGGGCGTACGGACGCCGGAGCCGGACGCGTGGCGCCCGGCTCGGCTGCCCGCCGCGGACTCGCTCACGGCGTGGCACCGCGACCGGGGCCTCGCGCGTCTCCGGTGGACGGAGAACGGCGTCGCAGTCGGGGCGTGGGAGCCCGGTTCCGTCCACGTGTCGCGACATCCGGCGAACCATGCACGCGCGACCCTCTCGGTCCGGAGCGGATGCGTCGGCTCCTCCCAGGTGAGCTCGGGATCGAGCCGGGTCGACGGGATGGAGCGTCCGCTGAGGTCGACCGAGATCTCCCTGCTCGGGGGGATCCCGTTCGGGAGCGTGGC
>JAYTCP010000702.1:0-1963 GCA_043736435.1 Planctomycetia bacterium
GGCCCTCGCGCCCGCCCTCCTCGCCCTCGCCGCAGGCGGCCTGGCCCTCTCGGCGTGCGGGGGCGCAGGCGGCGGGTCCTCGCCGCCGCCCCCCCCGACGACGGCGCCGACCTCCGTGTCGTACGCGCAGCCCCTCCTGCTGCGCGTCGGTCAGGCCGTTTCACCCGTCGCCCCCACCCTCGCGGGAGGGACACCGACGTCCTTCGCCGCGATTCCCTCCCTGCCGTCGGGCGTCAACCTCCACCCCGTCACGGGCGTGATCTCGGGCACTCCCACGGCCTCCGCCGCGACCGCCGCGTACGAGGTGACGGCGTCGAACGCGTTCGGCTTCGCCCAGACCGACGTCACGATCCAGGTGGCGGCCGCGCTGCCCCCCGAGATGGTCGCGCTCGCCGCGGGCTACGAGGTCGCGAAGGTGCTCTCCTCCCTCGCCGTCCCCGCCAAGCTGCGCTTTGCCCCGGACGGCCGGCTGTTCTTCAACGAGCTCCAGACGGGCAACGTGCGCGTGGTCGACGCCATGGGCGCGCTCGTGCCGACACCCGTGGCGAACCTCGCGGTGCTCGGCGGCGCCGAGCAGGGCCTCCTCGGCCTCGCGCTCTCCCCCACCTTCGCCGCGGACGGCTTCCTCTACGTCTACGCGTCCGTGCCGGCGTCGGGCATCCACGCGAACCGCAACCAGGTCGTCCGCTTCACGCTCACCGGCAACGTCGGCGCAAGTCCCACCGTGATCGTGGACGACCTGCCCACGGCGAGCATCCACAACGGCGGCGACCTCGAGTTCGGCACCGACGGCACGCTCTACGTGACCGTCGGCGACGCGGACGACGCCGCGAGCGCGCAGCAGGCGGGTTTGCTCTCGGGCCGCGTCCTGCGCTACACGCCGCTCGGCGCGATCCCGCCCGACAACCCGAGCGCCGCGAGCCCCGAGTTCTGCAAGGGCCTGCGCAACACGTACGACGTCACGTTCGACCCCGCGACGGGCGGCCTCTTCGGCGTCGAGAACGGCCCGAACACCGACGACGAGCTCAATTTCATCCAGGCCGGCAAGGACTACGGGTGGCCGACCCCCGTCGCCGGCGGCCCCGGGGCCGGCATCCGCGTCCAGCACTGGCCCGAAGTGATCGCCCCGACGGGGCTCGCCTTCACGCTGCCCGCGACGCTCGGCGGCGACTTCCCCTCCAACGTCTTCGTGACCGGCTACGTCGATGCCGATCTGCGCCGGATCGCGCTCTCGGGGCCGCAGCTCCTCGACGTGGATGAGGAGCTGCCGTTCGCCGCGTGGTCGGGCATCGGCTTCCAGAACAAGCCGCTCGCCATCACCACGGGCCCCGCCGGCACCCTCTACGTCTCGACGTTCGACGCGATCTACCGCTTCCGCAAGGCGCCATAGCCGGGACGCCGCGCGGCGGAATGCGGCACCGCCAGACGGCAAGGGGCGATCCCGTGGAGATTGTTTCTGGGGCGGCGGGGGCCGCCCCGCGGCCACGGGGTAAACTCCCGGCCTCGTGCCTCCCGCCCCCCCGCCCCGCCCGCGCGTCCACGGTAGGACCCTCGCCGCGGTCCTCTCCTCGGGCCTCGCGGCGCTCGCGCTCGCGCCCGCGTGCGCGACCCCCAAGGAGCGACGCGCCGAGGCCGACCACGCCACGTACGGTGAGCTGGCGGCCAAGCGCACCCGCGTTCCCGAGGTCGCGGGCGACCTGAACCTCGACGAGGCCTCACTCCGCGGCCGCAACGCCCGCGCGCCCGGCGAGGTCCTGATCGACTTGGAAGCATCGCTCCGGCTCGCCGCGACCGCGAGCCGGGAGTACCTCTTCGAGCGCGAGGACGTCTACCTCGCCGCGCTCTCCCTGACGGAGGAGCGCCGCGCCTTCGAGACCCAGTTCGGGCTCGGCGCCATCGGCTCGGTCTCGAAGGACTCCACCGGGACGTCGGGCTCCGTGCGTCCCGAGGGATCCATCACCCG
>JAYTCP010000703.1:0-3571 GCA_043736435.1 Planctomycetia bacterium
GCACGCGCTCCGTCGTGGTGCGCGTGGAGGGCGCGATCGAGGGCGCGGGCCCGGTGGCGTCCTCGCCCGGCGCCCTCGTCGGCGACGTCACGGGGGACGGCATCCAGGACGTGGTCGCGACGGCCGGGTTCGCCGACGACCCCGGCCGCATCGACGCGGGCGCGATCTACGTCTACGCAGGCGGAGCCGCGCCGTCGGTGTCCCCGCTCGCGGTGCTGCGCTCCGCGCCGATGGTGGCCGGCGACTTCCTCACGGCCGGAGCGCCCCCGGGGATCCAGCTCGCCGACGTCACGGGCGACGGCATCCTCGACGTGGTCGCGTCGGCGCCGAGCGCGACCAGCTTCGGGACGCAGAACGGCGGCGGGGTCTTCGTGTACCAGGGTGGCCCCACGCTCGTCGGGAGCGCCGCGCCCATCGCGCGCCTGGGCTCCCCCGCCCCCACGTTCAACGACCAGCTCGGCCTCTCGAGCGGCCAGGGTGTGGTGCTCGCCGACCTCTCGGGGGACGGCGTGCTCGACCTGGTGGTCGGCGCGAAGCTCGCGGGGGCCAACGACACCGGGAACGTGCACATCTGGTTCGGCGGGGCCGGCCTCCTCGGCACGCCGCTTCCGACCGCCGTGCTCGCGGCCCCCCTCGCGGTCCCGAACGACCAGCTGGGGGAGGTCAGCGGACAGGGCATCCAGGTGGCCGACGTCACGGGCGACGGCAAGCTCGACGTGGTGGTCGGCGCGAGGATGTGCGACGTCGCCGGCCTCGATGCCGGCGCGATCTTCGTGTGGGCCTCGGGCCCGCTCCTCACGGGGACGCCTCCCCCCACCGCGGTGCTCTCCGACGGCAACGCCCCGGGCGGCCAGCTCGGGAGCGGCAGCGGCGACGGCTTCCTCCTCGAGGACGTGACGGGCGACGGGATCCGAGACGTCGTCACGTCGGCGCCGCAGCGCGCCGTGGGCCTCCTCGGCGGCGCGGGTGGCGGCTACGTCTGGGAGGGCGGCGCGACCCTCTCGGGCGCCCCCCTGCCGCGGGCGACCCTGTTCTCGCCGATCGCGATGGCGGGCGACGGCTTCGGCCTGGCCGGCGGCACACCCGGGCTCCAGGTCGCCGACGTGACCGGCGACGGCGTCGGCGACGTGATCGCGACCACCTCGGGCACCGACTTCCCCGGGCTCGCGAACGTCGGCAGCTGCCTCGTGTGGACCGGAGGGGCGACGCTCTTCGGGGCGGCCCCGCCGCGGGCGGTCCTGCGCCCGCCCGTGCTCTTCGCGCAGGACCAGATGGGCGTCTCGGGGGGCAACGGCGTGCTTCTCGAGGACGTCACGGGGGACGGCGTGAAGGACGTCGTGGTCGCCTCGATGTTCGCCGACGTGGGTGCGGTCGCGGATGCGGGCACCATCCTCGTGTGGGCGGGCGGCGCGACCCTGAACGGCCAGCCGGCGGCGCTTGCGACGCTCAAGGCCGCGCACCTCCAGCCCTTCGACCAGCTGACGGGCGGCAAGCGGGCGGGCCTGTCCGTGGCGGACGTGACGGGGGACGGGGTGCTCGACGTGGTCGCCGTGTCCCCCCTCGACGACCTCCTGGGGCTCGTGAACGCGGGGACGGTGCACGTCTTCGCGGGCGGCGCCGTCATGAGCGGCACGCCGGCGCCGCGCGCGATCCTCTACATCCCCACCGTAGGGATCGGCGCCGCGAACCTCGGGCTCATGGGCGCTTCGCCCGGGTTTGCCCTGGGAGACGTCACGGGGGACGGGGTGATCGACATCCTCGCGGTCTCGCCGCTCAATGCCCCCACCATGGGCGTCCACGTGTGGCAGGGCGGGGCCGGCCTCCTCCCGCTGGCGCCCTCGACGATCCGGCTCACCCCGACGGACCCGAACTCGCTCGGCGGCGTCGGCCTCGGCGGCAGCGGCACGGCCCTGCGGCTCGCAGACGTGACGGGGGACGGCATCCTCGACGTCGTCCTCGGCTTCTCCGACGCGCAGGTGGGCGGCGTCGCCTCGGCGGGCACCGTGTCCGTCTGGGCGGGCGGCCCCTTCGCGGGCGCGCCGCCGCCCACCGCGACTCTCCGTCACCCGGCGCAGACCCCGAACGACCGCCTCGCGACCGCCTCCGGCGACGGCATCGTCCTCGGGGACGTCAACGGCGACGGCGTCACCGACGTGCTGGGACTCGGCCGCGCGATCGACGTCGCCGTCGTCGACGCGGGAGCCATCGACCTCTGGCACGGCAGCGCCCTGCTCGCGGGCGTGCCGCCGCCGACGTCGATCTTCACCATCCCCGCTGCCGTCGCCGGCGACCAGCTCGGCGGGAACTGACGCTCGGGGTCGGCGCGGCGCCCCCCGCACCCCCCGCGCCCCCCGGAATCCTCGCCGCCGTCCGCGTCCCTACATGAAGTTCGGCGTGTGCAGCTCGGAGAGCGTGCGTGCCTGCTCGGGCGAGAGCCCGGCGTGGACGAGGCGCTTCACGCGGTTCTCCCCCATCGTGTGGAGGAGCTCGCGGAAGGCGTCGTGGCCGCGCCGGATCGCCGTGGGCGCCGTGCCCCGCGCCGCGAGGACCGTGAGCCCATCCTGGAGCGGGTGCGGCACGCCCCCCGCGTCGTGCATCGTCGCGGCGCGGCGGCGCACGGCGGCCTCGAGGCGGCCGTAGACCGCCGGGTCGTGCTCGAGCGCGTGGCGCACGTGGGCGAGGCCGAAGTGGACGTGCCGCGTCTCGTCCGCCCGCGCCCGCGAGACGAGCACGGCCGTCGCCTCGTCGGGGGCGTGGTCCTCCACGAAGCGGAGGAGGTCGAGGAACGTGCCCTCGCCGAGCACGGAGAGGAGGAAGGCCGCCTCGGTGAAGTCCTCGAGCTCGAGGAGGCCGAGCAGCGAACGCGAGGTGGTCGCCGACGACACGCCGAGCCGCGCCCCGCCGGCCCGCGCGCGCTTGAGGAACACGTCGATGTGACGGGCCTCGTCCGCCATCGTCACGGCGAGGAGCATGGCCACCTCGGCGTAGGCCGGGTGGATGCGCGGGAGGAAGTGGGCGGGGACGTAGAGGGCGGAGAGCTCGTTCTCCGCGAGGAACGTCATCACCTGCGCGAGGGCGTGCTCGAGGGGGGCCGGCAGGACGGCCACCTTGTCCCACGGCACGTCGCGCGTGGCGTCCCAGGTGGCGGCGACGGCCTGGTCGTAGAGCTTCCCGGTCTCGGGCGGGACGAAGCGGTCGCGCTCGAGGAGGTCGAAGGGATAGACGGGCCCGCCGGGCTCGACGCGGGCGCCGCGGGGCGCGAAGCCGGTGCCCGGGTCGGCGCGGGGCGGGAACGGGGCCGCCGCGAGGACGTCGGCGGCGAGCAGGGCCCCGGCGCGGAGGGGCAGCGGCTCGCCGCGACCGGGATCGGCGGCGGGCGATCCGTCGGGACCGCGTGCGATGCGGTGGACCGTGCGGCCGTCGGGCAGGGTATCGCGGCCGAGGTAGACGTGACGTTCGGCGCGGCACCAGGACGGGAGGTCCTCGGCGACGGAGGCGGCGTCGGAGAGGAAGGCGAGCACGCCCCCGGGCGCGAGCGCGTCGAGGGCCGGCCGCACCAGGGCGAGGAGGC
>JAYTCP010000704.1:0-7516 GCA_043736435.1 Planctomycetia bacterium
TCGGGGTGCCGCCGTTCACCGTGTGGGTCACCGCGCCCGGGTTCATCGCCCGGCGGTTCGTCGACGTGCCGGCGGTCGGTACGTTCCGGGTGGAGCTCCAGCGTGGGACGCCGGCGCAGGTGCGTTTCCTCGGGGAGGACGGCCAGCGGGTCCCGATCGAAGAGGTGCGGGCTCGGTATGCGCAGTCTTCGTCGCTGCGGAAGGTGAACGTCATCCCCCAGCTCCCGGCTGCCTCGATGGGGGAGGTCCTGCGCCTCACGTACGGTCCGCCGGGCGCGTGGCTCCTCGAGAGCGAGCTGCTCCTCGACCAGGCGGAGCCACGTCTGCGCGACGCGCTGGGGCCGGGTCGCTGGTTGCTCTCGATTCCGCGGCCGGACCTGTGGCCCGCGCACGTCCCCGGCGTCCTGACCGCCGACGGCGCGGTCCGCTTCGACGTGCGCCTGCCCACGCCCCGCCCGGTCCGCGTCCACCTCGTCGCGGCGGAGACCGGGGAGGCGCTACCCGGCGCCCAAGTGATCCTCGGACCGACCTCGCGCGGGCCCTCGCACTCGGCGTGGACGCCGCCCTGGATCGCCGACGCGGAAGGCTTCGTCGATCTCCCCTCGACGGGGGAGGGCGAGGGCTTCGGGCGCTGGTGGGTGTTCGCTACCGAGCGGACCACGGTGATCGACGAGGCGGCCCTCCGCGGCTTCCCCGCCCCCCACGAGATCCGCGTGCCGGCCCAGGCGACGCTGCGCGGGCGCGCGTTCACGCCCTCCGGGCGGCAGGCGGTGCGTTGGGAGGTCGCGGCGAGCGGCCCCGGATTCCGGGTGGTGGACGTCGTGGGCGACGACGGGCGCTACGAGCTCGCGGTGCCTGCGCCCCTGCGCGCCGACGCACCCCAGGGGGGACGTGTCGAGCTCACGCTGGTCGATCCCGCCTATGCGGACTTCGGAGGAGCCGAGGCCCGCGTTCACTCGGGCGAGGTCGCGGAGGTCGACATCGGGTCGTCGAGCGACGGGAGACCCACCGCTACGCTCACGGGCCGCCTCACGGCCGGCGGGCGACCGATGACCGGGCGCCTGGTGATGGCGTCGAGGCCCCAAGTGGCGACGGGTGTGCCCGTGAATCGCTCGGCGATCACGGGTAGGGATGGCCGCTTCGAGCTCGCCGGGCTCGAGGCCGTCTCCTGGAACCTGATCGTCGACCCGGCTGCCGTCGTCGGCTCCGGCCCGGGCTCGCTCGCGAGCGCGGGGCCCCTCGTGCTTCACCCCGACGAGGTGCGTTCGCTCGCCATCGACCTGCCGGGTGGGCGGCTGCGGGTCCGGGTGTTCGCAGGTGCCGCGGAGACGCCCTTCGCGAACGCCTCCGTGCGGGTGGCCCCGCGTTCGCGGGCCCCGCGCAACCTAGCGGGCCTCTCGTGGGTGCCCGGCTCCGCCGGGCTGTCGGCCTCGGACGGCACGGTCGTCCTGGACGGGCTCGACCCCGGCGCGGTCCACCAGGTGACCGTGACGAATCACCGCACGCGCGAGCAGGTCACGCTCGACGCCGTCCCCGCCGACGGGGACGCGATCCCCGAGGTGGTCGTCCGCCTGCCGTGAGCGCGGTGGACCGGATCGGGCGGGCCGCGGCGCCCCCCAAACCGGGTCGCAAATCGCCACGGGGGGGGCTGGTTCCCTTTGGCCTCCTGGCATGGCAGTCCTCCGTGGGGAGGCGCGTCGTCTAAGGGGCTGTCGGTGGGTGGGGTTATCGTACGAACTACTCACGAACATGCTTTGCGGAGCCTGCCATGACGTTCACGATCCCCTCTCGGTCTCTCAACTGCTCCACCCGCGCGCCGAACGTACGGCAACTCGCCCGGACGTGGTTCTCGACGGCGTGACGCCTTGGGCGCCCTGAAATTCACGCTTTTTGATCCAGGCCGGGCCCCCACTGCGTCCGCAGCTGGGCCATCCACCAACGGCGCGCCGCTTGCCGCGACCGCCTCACGGGGTCGTCAGTCCCAGGGGGAGCCGACGGCGCCGGCGCCCGTGACGGACCCGCCCTTGTCGGCGATGCCGTCGTCCTCGTCGTTCTCGCCGAGGGGGGCGTCCGCGAGGTCGTCCTTCACGGCCTCGAACTGGACGGACGGCGGCAGCGGGTCCCCGTCGGGGCCGGCCTTGGCGGCCTGCGCCGCCTCCCACTCCTCGAGGGTCACCAGGAGCTCGCGCGCCTTGCTGCCCTTGTGGGGGCCGACGACGCGGTGGTCGCACATCATGTCGATCAGGCGCGAGGCGCGCGTGTAGCCGATGCCGAACTTGCGCTGGAGCATGCTCGCGCTGCCGAGCTTCGTCATGAGGACCGCGCGCACGGCCTCGTCGTAGAGGTCGTCCTCCTCCATCGGGTTGCCGAGCCCCTCGGCCGTCTCGCCGAGGATGTCGGTGTACTCCGCGGGGCCCGCCTTGTCCTTCACGAAGTCGACGACGGACTTCACCTCGGCGTCGGAGATGTAGGTGCCCTGGGCGCGCTTGGGGTTCGACGAGCCCGGCGGGATGAAGAGCATATCGCCGCGGCCCAGGAGCTTCTCGGCGCCCTTGTGGTCGAGGATGACGCGGCTGTCGATCATGCTCGCGACCTTGAACGACATGCGCATGGGCATGTTCGACTTGATCAGGCCCGTGATCACGTCCACCGAGGGGCGCTGGGTCGCGAGGATGAGGTGGATGCCGACGGCGCGGCTCTTGGCGGCCAGGCGGATGATCGCCGTCTCGACGTCCTTGCGGTGCTGGAGCATCAGGTCGGCGAACTCGTCCACCACGATGACCAGGTACGGCATCAGGTCGGGCGCGTCGGAGAGGTCGAAGGCGTGGTCCTCGCGGACCTTGCTCAGCCGCTCGGCGCCGAGCGCGTTGTACGCGGCGATGTTGCGGACCGCGCACTTGAGCAGCAGGTCGTAGCGGTGCTCCATCTTCGCGACGGCCCACTCGAGGATCTGGGCCGCCTTCTTCATGTTCGTCACGACGGGCGTGAGCAGGTGGGGGATGCCCTCGAAGAAGGCGAGCTCGACCTGCTTCGGGTCGATCAGGACGAACTTCACCTCGTCCGGCGTGCGGGACAGCAGGACGGAGAGCAGGATCGAGTTCACGCACACGCTCTTGCCCGAGCCCGTCGCGCCCGCGATGAGCATGTGGGGCATGGCGGCCAGATCCTCGACGATGGCCTCGCCGACGCCGTCCTTGCCGAGGAACAGGGGGATCGCCCGCCGGCCCAGGCGGTCCTGGGTCTCCTCGAGCAGGTCGAGGAGGCGCACGGCGTCGCGCAGGACGTTGGGCACCTCGACGCCCACGGTGCTGCGGCCCGGGATCGGGGCCACGATGCGGACGCTCTCGGCCTTGAGCGCGATGGCCAGGTCCTTGTCGAGGTTCGCGATCTCCTTGATGCGGGTGCCCGCCTCGAGCTCGAGCTCGTAGAACGTGATCGCGGGGCCGCGGCGCATGGACACGACGCGCGTCTCGATCCCGAACGACCGCAGGGTGCTCGCGAGGACCGCCGCGTTCCGATCGATCTCGGCCCGGACGAGCTCGGGGTCGATGGACTCCCCGCGCTCGAGCAGCTCGTTGGGCGGGAACTCGTAGGCGCCCGGCTTCTTCGGCCTGGGGGGCGCCGGGGGCCGCTTCGGCCTCGGCTTGACGGCTTCCGCCGCCAGGGCGGCCCTCGCCTCGCGGCGCGCCTCCTCCGCGAAGACCCGGGACAGCGCCGCCTCGGCGCGACCGTCGAAGTCGTCGTCCTCGGGCATGTCGGCCAGGGCGACGCCTCCGACCGCGCCGTCCCCGTGGCCCTCGCCCTGGACCAGCTCGCGGTCGTCCGGGCCGTCGCCCTCGGGCGCCGCCAGGGCGTCGCGGCCGTCCTCGTCTCCCTCGTCTTCGTCGGGGTCCTCGTCGCCTCCCCCCGTCGTCGTCACGGGGGCGCGCGCCTTCCGGGGGCGGCCCGGAGCGCGGCGCGAGGCCTTCGCCCCGAAGAGCAGGCCGATCCGGAGGTCGGTGGTGAGGAGCAGGGCGGCGATGGTCAGGAACGCGACGAACAGGCTCGCGGCCCGCCCCACGAGGCGGTAGATGACCTGGCCGAAGGCGACGCCGAGGTAGCCGCCGGGACCCGAGCGCCAGACGCCGGGGACGGAGAGCTTGCGGACGAGGAGGGCCGCCAGGATCGCGGCGAGGGCCGCGAGCACCGGGACCATGAGCGCCTTGCGACCCCAGGTCGCGGGCGGATGGCCGCGCAGGCAGGCGATGCCCCAGGCCACGGGGAACGCGGCGAGCAGGTACGCCCCGAGGCCGAGGGAGAGGGTCAGGCTCTCCGCCACGGCCCGGCCGAGGGCGCCCGTCACGTTGCAGAGCGGTCGCGTGCTTCCCTCGGGGGCCAGCGTGACGATCGCGCTCCCGAGCAGGAGCCCGAGGAGGGCCAGGAACACGCCGGCCAGCTCGAGCGCGACCGGCTCGTGGGTGGGGGCGTAGGCGGGAGAGGGGCGTTCGGCTTCTAGGATGTCGATGGGCATGGGATGGCGTACCGCCTCCCTCTGAGTCGGCCCGTTCGCCGTCCGTCTCCACCCGGACGGGGCCCGTAGGCTCCCGTTCGTCCCCTCCCCCGCGCCCCCACCCCTGTCGGGCCCTTCCGGTGCGGAAGCCCACCCGTCGCCCCTGCGGTCCGCGTCCCTCCCCCTCCGGCGCGCGAGTGCGTACGTCGGACGGCGCTACCTCGGCGGCGGGGTCCCGGCCTTCCAGGCGGCGAGGACGGCCCGGGTCCACGCGGCGTCGCGGTCGGTGTGGCACGTGTTGCAGGAGGGCTCGGGCCCCCCCCGCTCGCTCTCGTATCCCGTCGGGACCGTCATGGCGTGCGAGTGGATCTGCGCGCTCATGACGTGGATGCCGTTCGAGAAGCGCTTGTCGCGCGGCATGTGGCACTCGACGCAGAGGGAGCCGGGGCTCCCCGCCGCGTGGCGGGTGTGACGCGCGAGGGACTCCGCGTCCTTGTAGGAGCCGGAAGGGTCGGCCTCGTGGCACTTGAGGCAGAGCCGGTTGTCGGAGGTGGGAAGGACCAGATCTGCCCAGTCGGCGTTGCCGTGGGAGTCGTGACAGTCGCGACACTCGACGCCCTTGCGCCCCATCTTGCTCTCGCGGAACACGCGGCCGACGGTGCAGGGGCTCATGTGCGTGCCGTCCGGGTGGAACCGGCCCGCGTCGCTCCTCGGGTTGCCCGTCGGCTCGCTGGGCCTCCGGATGGGCTGACGAGCGAACCCCGTGGGGGAGGGCACGAACGTCACCTGGCTCTCGCTGTGGAAGTTGTGGCACATGTCGCACAGCTGCATGCGCCGCTCGGGCGTGTCCTTGCCCGGATCGTAGATGGTGGGGGCGCCGCCCGCGGCGAGGTGCGCGCGGTAGGCGGCGTCGCCCATCGACGACACCGCCTCGATGTGGGGCTTCCCCGGCCCGTGGCACACCTCGCATCCGACCGCGCCCTCGGCCCAGCGCTCCCTGTCGGGAGGGGGCGTCCACCTCCGTGGCTCGGTCATGGGGGCCTCCAGGCTGCCCGGCAGCTTGGTGCTCAGGGTCTCGATGCCGGAGACGTGGCAGTGGGCGCACGCCGAGACGTAGGGGCGCCACCCGTCCCACTGCCAGCTGTGGAGGACGTCGTTCCAGTAGACGGGGAGCACCCAGTGGCGGCCCTGCTCGTCCTTGGCGATGTAGGGCTGGTGCCGGCGGTTCCCGAAGGCGTACAGCACCGTGAACCGGCCCGTCGCGCGGCCGGGCGTCCCGCCGCCGTACGTGTCGGTCACGGTTCCCGTCGGGCTCTCGGTGATGTCCATCACCCATGTCCCGTCCACGCGCCGGGGCTTCACCGCCCACTTGAACTTCGGGTCGGCGAACTCGGTCGCTCCGCTGAAGTCGCCGATGACCGTGCGCTCGTGGACGTCGTAGAGCGTCCGGCTGTGGAACGAGTCGCGCCAGCCCTCGTAGTCCTCGCGGTGGCACGGGGCGCAGGCCTTGCTTCCCACGTACTCGCCCCAGGGCTCGCCCGGGTTGGTCGCGAGCTCGTGGGGGATGCGATCCTTGCCCGGCCGGAAGAAGGCCGCGGCCGCCTGTCGCGCAGTCGCGCCGGTGTCGCTCGTGGGGGCGGCGGGGGCCGCGGGGCCCCGCCCCGGGTCCGCTCTCTCTCCGCAGCCGGTGGCCAGGAACCCGCCCGCGACCGCCGCGAGGAGGCTGACCGGGATCCAGAGGAAGCCGCGCATCCGGGGAGTCTACTCCGCGCTCCGTGTGCCCGCGGGGCCCGTACGGGGAACGGATCCGGCCTTGCGGTGCTTCCCGCGACCGGGCTGCGTGCCCCGGTCGCATTCGCGCCCCCGCATGCCCTACCCGCTGGTAGGCTCCGCCCCCTCGATCGGAGGTCGGTGCGATGCGGAGTCAGCGTCTCTTCCGTTGGACGCTGGCGACGACCCTCGGGTGGGCGGTCGCGGGCTCGTCGCTCCCCCCCGTGTCGGCGGGCGATCCGGGCGCGGGCAAGGACGCGGTGCGTCGCGAGCGCCTGGCGGCCCAGTTCGACCGGGGCAACCGCCATGCCCTGCTCGTCGGCGTGAACGCATACGCGGACCCGATGATGTCGGCCCTCCGGTTCTGCGTGAGCGACGCGGAGCTGCTGGCGGACGTGCTCGTGAAGCGATGCGGCTACCCGGCCGCGAACGTGACCCTCCTCGCGGACCTCCAGCCCGCCGAACGGCTTCCCACGAGGGAGAACTTCCAGCGACACCTGACCGCCATGCTCCTCCGGGCCGGCGGCGCCGACACCGTCCTCGTCTTCTTCGCCGGCCACGGCGGCGTCGTGGCCGGGGGCAGCATGCTCTGCCCGACCGACTTCGACTCGGGCCACGCGGGGCTCACCGGGGTGCGCGTCGAGCACGTGCGCGACCTGCTCCACGGCTGCAAGGCCGGCCAGAAGCTGCTCGTGCTCGACGCGTGCCACTCGGGCGGGGCGAAGGGGGGCATGGCGTTCGGGCTCTCGGGCGAGGACCTCGAGGGCGGGGCGAGGGCGGGCGGTCTCATCACCTTCGCGGCCGCACGCCGGACCCAGACGTCCATGGAGGTGGCCGAGAAGCGCCACGGGATCTTCACCTACTGCCTGGCGCGCGGCCTCGGGGGCGAGGCGGACGCCGACCGGGACGGCATCGTGGACAGCGACGAGATCTACCGATTCGTGAGCTTCGAGGTCGGGGAGATGGCCAAGAGGATGGGCGCCACCCAGACGCCCGTGCGGATCCTCGGCGAGGACGTCACGGGCATCCTCGCGCTGGCTCGGGTCGCCGGCGAGGCGTACCTGGTGAAGGAGATGAAGACGGGCGCGCGCACGCGCAACTCGATCGGCATGGATCTCGTGCTGGTGATGCCCGGGACGTACCGGCGCGGCTCGCCCCCCGACGAGTCGGAGCGCGAGGAGGACGAGAAGCCGGCGGACGTGATGATCGGCCGCCCGTTCCTCGTCGGCGCGACGGAGGTCACGCAGGGCCAGTTCG
>JAYTCP010000705.1:0-3635 GCA_043736435.1 Planctomycetia bacterium
GGCGCCGTCCTCGAAGCCCAGGTTCTGCGGGCCATCCCCCGCGAAGCCGCGCCGCGGGAGGAGGAGCGCGAGCGCGACGGCCACGAGCACGAACAGGCCGATCATCCGTTTCCGCGTCTTCATGCACGTGCCTCCGACGGACCCGATCGCGATTCTGCCCCGCCGCCCGCTCCCCCGTCCACCCGGACCCCCGTCAGCGGGCACGCGCGGGGATCACGATCCGGACGACCTCGCCGGGGGACGCCTCCACTGTGACCGCGCGGGACGGCGGCGCCTTCGCTCCCGGGAGCATCGGGCCGTCCTCGTCGTCGTCCATGGGCTCCGCGCGGATCGTGAAACGTCCCGGAGGCAGCCCGTTCAGGGTGAACGCGTGGTCGTGCCGGGGAAAGTCGTAGCGCCTGATGCCGCGGGCCTCCAATTCGACGTGGGAGGAAGCGAACTCCTCCGCGGGATCGGCGAACGTGACGGTGCCGGTGATCACGCCCCCGGGACGCATGGCGAGCGTCCGCGTGCCGCCCTGGCCGGAGAGGTCGGGGACGTATCCCACCAGGCCGTCCGCCTCGGCGTAGACCCAGACGGCGTAGCTTCGATCTGGTCGAAGGCCGTAGAACCGCAGCGGGCTCGCGAAGGGAAGGCGACGCGTACGCGCCCCGTCCCCTGTCCCGTCGGGATGTTCCTGCCACGGCGTCCAGATCACCTCGAGGGCACCGCGTGGAGTCTCGGGCACGCCTTCGAGCTCCAGCACCCACGTGGGGCCCGGGTCGAGCCGCAGGTCCAGATCCGACGCGGGCACCGTGACTTCGACCGTGGACAGGGGGCCCGTGGCACCGGCGCGGAACCGAAGCAGGACCGGTCCGGCGTGGAGGTTCGGCAGGGCGAACCGCCCATCCTCGCCGGTCTCGTCCTCGTACTCGCCCTCGACGCTCGGGCCGGATCCGACGGGCGCGAGGTAGAGGCGTGCGCCCTGCAGGGGCTCACCCGTCGGCGTGCGGACCTGGCCGGTCAGACGCCCCGGAGGCGTGAGCCGCACCGTCGTGTCCGCGGGGCGCCAGGCCGCGAGCGTGAACGGAAGGAACGCCGGCGAGCCGGAGTCCCCCCGCGGCACCTCGATGGCGAGCGCGTACGAGAGGTCGGAGTCGAGCCCCCCGAGACGACAGCGCCCCCGCGGGCCCGTCCGCGGCGTCGTGCGGTCCCAGTCGCTGGGACTGGGCTTGCTCCCCTCGGGTCCGACAGCGAGCAACGCGCCGACCACGGGCTCGCCCGCGGGATCGACCACGGTGATCCACGGCCGGACGGCCTGTCGAAGCACGATCTCGACGGGAGCCTTCGACGCCCCGAACCGCGTCTCCCGCGGCGGCAGCCACGCTCCCGGCAGGTCGAAGGAGAGCGAGACCGCCTCCGCAGGCAGCCCCTCGAGCCGGAATCGCCCATCCGCGCCGGTGCGGCCCTGGAAGAGCGTCAAGGTCCGCCGCGCGCTCGCGGGCGCGGGCTCTCGCGAGGCGAACAGTCCCGCTCCGACCACGGGCTCGCCGTCCGGCGTCACCACGCGCCCTTCGAGGACCGCGCCCTCCTCGCAACGGATCACGCCGTCCCTCGGCGTCGACCCGGGCGCGAGGGGCGGCGTCAGGGCCGGCGCGAGGAGCGCCCCCCCACCGGGCCTCTGCGCGCCGTAGACCTCGATCCACCAGGTCGATCGCTCGTCCGGCGACGTCTCGATCAGGCCCTGCCCGAAGTACGAGTCCGGCACGTAGATCCCGGGGCGCGAGCGGTCCGTCAGCACGCGGAAGTGCCCCGCGGAGACCGGACTCCCGTTGGGCCCCACGACGCGGAAGCGGGCCTGTGGACGGGCCGGAGGCGAGACGCCGCGCGGTGGGGATCTGTCCTCGAGCAGGCGCACCACGACGTCCGCGGCGCCCGCGGCCACCACCGTCTCGCCATGGTCCTGCCGCCCGCCTGGAAGATCGAGCCAGGCCGTGACGTTCACTTGCCCACTCTTCAATCCGTCCAGCACGAAGCGGCCGTCCGCGGTCGCGAGCCCTCGCGCCTCGTGCTGCCCGTCGACCGGCCCGGCCAGGACGGTGGCTCCTGCGGCGGGGCGCCCCGTGGTGTCCACCACCCGGCCCGCCACGGACCGAGGCACGTGCAACGCGATGGGGATCTCGAGCGTCGCCCCCGGGTGATCGGAGGACGTCTGCGCCCATGCCGACTCCGGCAGGTAGACTTCCGCCGACACCTCTACATGTCGCTGGGCGCCGAGCACGCCATCGAAGCGCACCTGCCCCGCGACGTCGGCCACCGCCTCGAGATCCAGGCCCTCGTCGGCCCGGATGCGCGCCGAGGCGGTAGGGATCGGATCCCGCGTGTCCGCATCCGTGACGCGCACGACGACGGAGTGCGGAGTCGCCTCGCCCACCGGCGCGCGCAGGAGGCGGAAGGCGTGGGTCGTCGTCCCGCCCTCCTCGAGAGCGAGACCCTCCCATCTCGACGTGAAGCCCGATCGGGAGAGGGACACGTGGTAGAGCAACGCCGGCCGCAGGGGCTCGACGACGAAGCGGCCGCTCGCATCCGTCACGACGCCCGGGGGCTCGGGCAGGAAGCACACGATCGGGTCGCGGCGGTAGCCGTTCCCGCACATCGCCTGCATCCGATCGGCCTGCGAGACCGACACCTGCACGCCCGCCACGCCGGTCCCTTCCCCGTCGACCACGCGGCCTTCGAGCCTCCCCGCCGGAACGACGCGCAGCACGAACCCACCTTCGGCCGGCGACCCCGCGTCGACCAGCAGCGGGTCGTACCCGTCGCGCTCGAGGTCCTCGAGGCCGACGCTCATGTACCCGCCCCCGTAGACGAGGAGGTGCACGGGACCGAGGCGTTCGTTCTCGACGGCGAACCTGCCGTCGGGCCCGCTGACCGCCACGAAGTCGGGCCCCAACGAGCGGAGGAGCGGGTCGCCCCCCGCCACGAGCACCGGCACCCCCACGACGGCCTCGCCCGTCTCCGCGTGAACGACGCGCCCGCGGAGCAGCTCGTGTGCTCGCAGCACGAGCGTCACGGTCGGCACCTCGGCCCCGACCTCGGCCGAGGCGCCGTCGTGCCCCGGGGCCGATGCACGAACCTCGATCGCCCGCTTCGGCAGCCGGACGCGGAACGTCCCGTCCTCGCCGGTGCGGGCCAGGAAGCTCGCCGTGCGCTCGGCGGACTCGTCGTCCCAGCCCACCTCGGCCCCCGCCACCGCCCCGCCCGCGCTGCTCGTCACGTTCCCTCGCACCTCATGGCTCGGCTCGTCCACGACGAACACGAGCGGTTCCCTGCGCGGGGCCCACACCGTGCCCGAGAATGCCTCGTACCCGTCGTCGTCCGAGCACCGCAGCCGCCACCCGCCGTCGGGCACGCCCCGGTAGAACAGGGCGCCGTCGTCCTTCGGGCGGCCCGCGAACAGCGTCCCCTCCGCGGGCATCTGCGACTCCGCGGGCACCAATGCCACGGCGCCCGCGTACGGGGCGCCGTCGCTGCGCCGCACCACGACCGTCAGTCGTGGATGGGATTCCTGGGGCGGCGGGGGCAGCGGGATCCGGAGCTTCGCACCGCTTTGCAGCAGCGAGCCGCGGACGTGGCGGAACGCGCCGGGCCCGTTC
>JAYTCP010000706.1:0-2697 GCA_043736435.1 Planctomycetia bacterium
CAGAGGAGCCCCGCGCGCGGGTCGTCCTCCGCGAAGCTCCCGAGCGACTCCTCGAGAAGGGCCCGCGCCTTCGCCGGAGCCCCGCCCCGGCGAGCCAGCTCGGACGCCGCCCCGGACCGCAGCAGCGCGCCCGTCGCGGGGTCGGCATGGGCCCGCCCCGCGGCGGTCATCGCGTCGACCCAGGGCAGCAGTCGAGCAGGGTCGCTCGACTCGGGTCCGCGGTGAAGCCGCACGAGCCACGGATCGAGGGCCGTGCGGGTGGGCGGCGGGGGGCCGTCGTCGGCGACCGCCCCGCGCGGGGCGCCGAGGGCGACCGTGCCGAACGCGAGCACGACGCCCCACGCGAGGTGGGCTGCGCGGATCGGCGCCCGCGCGCCCATCCATCGCCCGTGGGCGCGCGTCACGGCCCGATCCCTGTGCGGCCCGGGTCGCCCCCTGGGAGGGGGTCCGGCTCGGAGAACTCGGGCATCGGGTCGTCCAGCGAGTCCTCGGGCTCGGGGATCGGGCCCGTGAGGGGGTAGGGGGAGTGCGGCAACTCCCCGTCGGTCTCCCCTTCCGCGTCCACGTCGGTGTCCGCGGTGGTCGGCGACGGTTGCGTCTCCGCAGGCGGGGTGGTGGGGGCACCGCCTGGGGTGGAGGGAGGCTCCTCGGTCACGGTGGTCACGGGCAGGGGGGTGAACGGCGGGGCCGTCTCGGGAGGGGCGGGCAGCCAGCCCTCGCTCTTGGTCACGGTGACCTTCGCGCACTCGGCATCGGGGCAGACGCCGTCGCTCGTCGCGAGGTGGATCGACACGGGCGCGAGGCGCGTCATCTCGACGTGCGCGTCCTCGCAGGGCCGCCAGGTATCGCCCGAGTACAGGACCTCGTTGCCCCAGTTCGCGTTCTTGATCCACCACCGCCAGCGCTTCTCGACGGCGTAGTCGGCCTTCGCGCGCAGGCGCGCGAGCAGGAAGGCCGCTGCCCAGCGCATGCGATGGCAGTAGGCCGCTTCGATGCGTTGCGTCAGCGAGAGCGTCGCCCCGCGGGCGCACGTGCCGGTCGTCGCCGCGTCGGCGGCGGCCTCGACGCCGAGGGCGCGCCCCACCTCGAGGCCGCGCGTCTTCTCCGCATCGACCTCCCACTCGAAGCGTGCATCCGGGCCGAGACGCAGGTCGACGGTGCACCCGAAGCGGCCGCTGGGGCAGTCCTGGACCACGCCCTCGCCCGCGGGCTCCCACTGGTAGCCCTCGATCGAGACCTTCACGCCGAGGGGCTTGGCCTTGCACTCCCCTCCGTCCGTTTCGTAGGTGTCCGGGTGGGCGCCGCCGCTGCGGAAGAACGGTCCCATCTCCCACAGGTACCAGGCCTCGTTCGGCTCGGGGCATGCCCGGCACGCGACGGCTTTGGCGTCGGAGGAGAGGTGTGGCGGCATGCCATCGGCCGCGGCGGACGGTGTCGGCGGGAGGAGCGGCGGCGCAGCAACGCAGAGCCAGGCGGCGCAGAGCAGGGCGGCGCCGAGCCACGCGATCCGCATCGCCACGCACCGGGGAGTGCCACGGCGTTGCCGCGGCCCCCCGGCCTGCTCGCCTCCCTCCGCGACGGAATCCCTGATGCGCATCGGCGCGACCTCCGGGAGCTCCGTGGCCCACCCACGGAACGCCCGTGTTGCACGCGCGACCTCGGGGGGAGGTCACACAAGGAGCGGGAATTCTGCCCGGGACCTCTCTCCGTCGTCCCCCACCCTGCCCCCGCCGCCCCCGACTTCCCCTCGAGGGATTCGTACCGCACGGAGAAAGCGTGCGGGGTTTGCTCTGGCTCGGTTCCGCCGGTTGGTCCGCGGCCGCCGGCGGCTTACCCCCTCAGGTGGCGCCCGCCGTCCACCGGGATCACGGCTCCCGTCACGAACGGTGCGTCCACCACGAGGTAGCGGATCGCGGCGACGACGTCGGCGGGGCGGCCCCATCGCCGCAGGATCGTGGCGTCGATCGCCGCCCGGTCCCGCGCGGGGGTGCTGCCCTCCGCCGGCAGGATGGGGCCCGGCGCGACGGCGTTGACGCGCACGGTGGGGGCGAACGCCTTCGCGAAGCCCTTCGTGAGCGCGACCACCGCGGCCTTCGACGCGCTGTAGGGCAGGAACGCCGCCCAGGGCGACGCCGCCGAGGCGCACGCGAGGTGCACCACGCAGCCGCCGCCGGCCGCGCGCATCCGGCGGCCGGCCTCGGCCGTCAGGACGTACGTCGCGCGCGCGTTCACGTCCATCAGGCGGTCCCACGAGGCGACGTCGCCCGAGGCGGGGTCGGTCGGCTCGAAGAGCGCGGCGTTCGTCACGAGCACGTCGATGCGGCCGAGCGCGGCGACCACCGCGGGTACGAGCCCCGCGCACGCGACCGGGTCGGCGAGATCGGCCTCGAGCACGACCGCCCGGCGCCCCTTCCTCCGCACCAGGGCGGCGAGGGCTCGCGCCTCGCGGCCGCTCGTGCGCGCGTGGATCGCCACGTCGGCGCCCAGCGCCGCGAGCTCGAGGACCGTCGCGCGGCCGAGCCGCTTGGCGCCGCCCGTCACGAGGGCGACGCGACGGGCGAGGGGGAGGGCCTTGCGCATGCGCAGATCCTACCGCCCCGCTCGGGCGGCCCCGCCACGACGCCCCGCCGCGTCGTGCTCCTCCGCCGGCCCGAACGCGACCGTCGCGAACGACACGCGCGACGAGGTGTCGGGGTC
>JAYTCP010000707.1:0-2267 GCA_043736435.1 Planctomycetia bacterium
CCGAGCCTGAGCAACAAGTGCTCAGGCTCTGTGTTTCCTTGCTGGTGGGGGAGGCGGACCCTCCCCCACGCCGGCCGGGACAGGGCCCCCCGGCGCGCGCGAGCCCACCCCCCCGGCGAACCCCCCGGTGGCGGGGCCCACGTGGCCTCCCGAGGACGGGCATGTCGATCCCGATGGACGCGCGAGGCCGTTCTCCCTCAAGTGCCGCCCGCCCCGAGGCCGAAAGGGGGGCGCGACGGAGGGTTCCCCGCACCGGGGCGCCTGGACTGTCGAAGCGTGGGGTACGAAACCATGTTCAAGCGGCGCATCCGAAGCCTGATCGGCCTGGACGTCGGGACCCGGGCGGTCAAGGCGGTCGAGCTCACGTGGAGCGGGGGGCCGGTGATCACCGGCTTCGGCTGGGCCGAGCTCCCCTCCCCGGACGCGGTCCCCGACACCGTCGCGCGGATCTTCCAGGAGAACGAGTTCCACACGCGTCGCGTGGTGACGGCGGTCAGCGGCAAGTCCGTGATCGTCCGGTACCTCACGATGTTCAAGATGAGCCCGGAGGACCTCCGGAACGCGATCCGCTACGAGGCGGACAAGTACATCCCGTTCGACGTCGAGGAGGTCGTCCTCGACTGCCAGCCGTTCGAGGCCCCGGGCCTCGGCGAGGTGGGCCCGAACGAGATGCGCGTGCTGCTCGTCGCCTGCAAGCGCGCGCTCGTGGACGAGCAGCTGCGCGTGCTGGCCGGGATCGGCCTCCAACCCGAGATCGTGGACGTGGACGTGTTCGCGCTGGGCAACGCCTACGAGACGGCCCTGCGGACGCAGGCCGAGGGCGACAAGGTCCGCGCGCTCGTCGACGTGGGCGCCAGCAAGACCTGCGTCAACGTCCTGCGGGCCGGCGCGTCGCTCTTCACCCGCGAGATCCACGCGGGCGGCGACGCCTTCACGCAGGCCGTGGCCAACCGCCTGGGCCTCAAGGACCCGGAGGCCGAGCAGCTCAAGCGCCGCCCCGGCGACTCGACGGAGCGCGTGCGCGCGGCTGTCGCCCCCGCGGTGGACGACCTCGCGACCGAGGTGCGCCTCTCCTTCGAGTACTTCGAGAACCAGTTCGACCGCGGCGTGGACGAGGTCCTCCTGTCGGGCGGGGGCGCGCGCCTCGCCGGGCTGGCCGAGGACCTCGGACGCGTCGTGGACCGCCCGACGTCGGCGTGGGACCCCACCGGGGACCTGCCGATCGCGGCGGATCGCGTGGACGCCGGCGCCCTCCGCGAGCACGCGGGCGAGCTGGCCATCGCCGTGGGGCTCGCCTCCCGGCTTCGGAAGGACGCCTAGACCATGATCCAGGTCAACCTGCTTCCCCCCGAGCATCGGCGCGCCTCCGGCACGCCCGTCGCCCGCTTCGTGGCCATCGTGGCCGGCGCGGTGCTCGTCGTCGGCGCGTCCTGCGCCTACGCCTACACGCACTTCGTCCAGCTCGCCAACGTCCGCGAAGTGCGGGCGATGCGCGAGGAGACCGCCGTGAGCAAGGAGGTCCAGAAGGACCGCTCCCTGGCGCTCCAGCGCGAGATCGAGGAGTACCAGCAGCGGAGGCGGGCGATCCAGACGATCAACCGCAATCGCGTGCTGTGGTCGAAGAAGCTGGACCAGTTCTTCGAGGTGGTCGCCGGGCGCGACGCGGCCTACGCGGCGTGGCTCGACGAGCTCGAGGCGCCGACCCTGCTCGCGGTGAACCGTCGCCCGGGCGCGCTCGGCGCCCCCGCCGACGGCGGGCAGGTGCGGTTCTCGGGCTTCCTCGCCATGGAGACGCCGAACGAGGGCCCCGCGCAGAGCAGCGCGTTCTACCGGGCGATCACGGGCGATCCGGACACGACCCGACACACGAGCGAGTTCTTCCAGGACTTCGTCTCCATCAGCAACCCGACGATCGAGATCATCGACCGTGCGCGCACGACGGCGACGCTGACGCCCCCGGTCGTGGGGGCCTACAAGTACGAGCTTCGGCTCAAGGCGCCCGCCCTCGGCGACGCCGCCACCAAGTCCCCGGGGACCGCTCCCCGGGGCGCGACGAAGTAGGAGGCACCCGTGGCCAAGCTCTCCGAGAAGCAGCGACTCTGGTTGACGATCGGCGCGTCCGTCGCCGTCGCCGGCGGCATCACCGCGCTGATCTTCAACGACCGGACCCAGATCCGCGAGACCGAGGAGGAGATCGCCTCCCTCGAGCAGCGGATCGAGCTCGCGGACGTCGAGATCCGCAAGACGAAGGACCGCAAGGACGAGGT
>JAYTCP010000708.1:0-1752 GCA_043736435.1 Planctomycetia bacterium
ATCTCCCGCCGTCGCTTCCTCGGGTGCTCCATCGCGGCTCGTGAGCTCGATCTCCGCGTCCTCGAGCGCTCCCTCGCCGCCATCGACGCGTACCCGTAGAGTCATCCCGCGCATGAGGACCAGCCGCAGGTCGCCGGATCCGATGGCCACGCGCACGCGCCGGGACGCGAGCCGCTGCGGCTCCTCCGTCGTCGCGAACGCCTCGACGTCGCCCACGGCGAGCCCGCCCGTGGAGAAGCCCCCGGCCTCGTCGGACTGGCACTGGTGTCGTGCTCGTTCCCCGTCGAGGATCGTGACCTCGGCGTGCGGCACGGGCTCGCCTGCTGCGTCCACGACGGTCCCGCGCACGGTGCGGGCGGCGGGGAGGACGATCGGCGGGCTCCCGCGCCGCCACGCCGGGATCTCGATCCAGCGCAGGTCCGTCCGACTCGCGGGGGGCGAGACCCTGAGCGCGAGGGGGACGTCCGGCGAGACGGCTTGGACCGTCGCGCGTCCCGCGGTGTCCGTCGGAAGGATCGAATTCGAGGTGCCGCCATGGCGTCGGGTGGTCTCCGCTCCGGCGACCGGGCGCCCCATGGGGTCCACGACCGTGAGCACCACGTCCGCGGGCCGCGGGAGCACGAGACGAACGTCGGAGTCTCCGCCCCGGACTTCGACGGGCGCGGCTCCGGCGAAGCCCTTGGGCGCGTCGGCTTCATCGACGTACAGCCGGTAGGGTGTCCCGTCGAGCCCGGGGATGACGAAGCGCCCTGCCGCATCGGTGCGCGCGCCCGCGATCTCCGGCAAGAGCTCCGGGAAGCGCGCGTCGTCCGGCGTGGGCGGCGCGAGCGGCCAGGCGCGCACGGTCACCCCCTCGATGCCGTGCCCCTCCTCGTCGACGACCACCCCGTTCGCCGCACGCCCATCGCGCAGCCGCACCTGGATCGTCCGACCGTCGGAGGCGAGGGGTCCGATCCCCGTGGCAGCCCACCGCAACGGGCGTCCCCGATCGTCCTGCGCGCCGCTGAAGACGAACCAGAAGGTGCCCTCGAACGGGGGCACGCGCAGGAGACCTCGCGGCGCTCGTCCCCCCGTGGACTCGTCGCCGTCTCCGTACCCGTACGCGCAGCTGCCGATCGGGCTCCCGTCGGCACCGACCACGTGGAACGTGAGCGCCCGGTGTCGAGGAGTCGGGAGGATCACCTCGAGCGCCGCGTCGCCCGCCGTCGCGGGCCGCTCGAGGAGCAGCTCCTCCACGTCGCCATTGCGAAACTCCAGGACGTACGGCCCCGGAGTCAGCCCTTCGACGAGGAACCGGCCCCGGTCGTCCACGAAGCACGTCCCGCGCTCCGCGTCCCCCGCCAGGTCGAGGGTCACGTCCTGGGTCGACGTGCCGTCCTCGAACCGCACGCGCCCCTCGATCCGGAGATCCGTCGGGATGAGCACGAACGCGACCTCCAGGTCGACGGGATCGCCCACGGCGAAGTCCAGGATGCCCGACCCCCGATAGCCGGGCATGGAAACTTGGACTCGCGTGGGGGCGGGAGGCAGGGGACCCAGACGGGCGGCGCCGGTGTCGTCGCTGACTCCGGACGCGGCGACCCAATGCGGGCCGGACCGGTCGGGGCGTGAACCGAGATCCGCCCATGCGTACAGGCGCGCACCGGGGATCGGCCGGTTCGAGCCCGCTTCCGTCACGCGGGCCTTCACGAAGCGCCCGTCCTCGAGTCGAACGTTGCGAACGACGCGCTCGCCCGCCGCCGAGCGCACCGG
>JAYTCP010000709.1:0-4194 GCA_043736435.1 Planctomycetia bacterium
CCCGCCTTCCCGCCGCCCGCCCGCCGATCGACGCCGAGGAGACCCCCCGCCGTGCGACGCTCGACGAGGTGGGCTTCGCCGACGGCTGCTTCAAGCGGCTCGACCGGCCCGACGCGTTGTGCCGGTTCGTCCTGGCGCGCCTCGCGAAGGTGACGGGCGCCGGCCGCACGAGCCTCATGCTGATCGACGCGGGCCGCACCGGGCTCTTCGTCAAGGCGGCGAACGGCCTCGACCCGGCGCTCGTCGGCCGCGTCCGCATCTCGCTGCCGAGCGGGCTGGCCGGGCGCGCCGCGAGCCTCGGCCGCGCCCTCGCCGGGCACGCGGAGCCCGGCGGGCCCCGCGGCTACGCGGGCACGGCGTACGTCGTCCTGCCCCTGGGCCACGGGAACGCGTGCGAGGGCGTCGTCTCCCTCACCGACCTCCCCGGGGACCGCCTGCCTGACGAGCGCACGATGAAGGGGCTGCTGCGGATGGCGAACCGCGCCGGCCGGGCGCTCGGCGCCGCGCGTCGGCTCGAGCACGCGGAGACCCAGTCCGCGACGGACGAGCTCACGGGGCTCCCGAATCGGCGGTCCTTCGAGCGGACGCTCGGCCGCGAGATCGAACGCTCGCGACGCGCGGGCACGCCGCTGGCCGTGGGGCTCGTGGACATCGACCACTTCAAGGGGCTGAACGACCGTTTCGGCCACCCGATGGGCGACCGCGTGCTCGTCCAGGTCGCGCGGCGCCTGAGCGCGGCGTTCCGCGACACCGACCTCGTCTGCCGGTGGGGCGGCGAGGAGTTCGCCGTGGTCCTCGTGGACCTGGCGGAGGGGACGTCGGCGGAGGCCCTGACCGCGATGGAGCGGGCACGCATGATGGTGAACGCGAAGCCGCTGGCCCTCGGACCGGGCCTGCCGAGCCCCATGGTGAGCATCTCCGGGGGGATCGCCCTCTTCCCCTCCCAGGGCGCCGATGCGGCGGAGCTGCTGCTCCGGGCCGACGCCGCCCTCTACGAGGCCAAGCGCACCGGCCGGAACAAGGTGCTGTCCGCCTGAGGCTCCTGGGTCGTGGAGTGGCGGGCTTTCGGGCCCAGACGAGGGCCCGACCGGGGGACCTCCCGGGCGGCGGAGCACACGGGCCCCGCTCCCCCCTCCCCGCGCCCCACCCCTCCGCGGTCCGGCGGTGCCCCGTCGGTGCCCTCGCCGGCCCCCGTCGCCCCCCGGTCGCCTCCCCGGCTGCCCGTGTCGCGCGCGCGCGCCCCGTGGCCCGTCGGCGTTCCGTTCGCTGAACGTACGTCCCGGGATCGGAACGGCCTCAAGCGGCCGAGCCCCCCCCGTCGATAGGTCGGCGTTCGATTCTTCCTCTCCGGGTGGCTCGATGCCCGATCGTTCGTACATCCCCGACGAGACCGCGGACGGCGACGCCCAGGCCCGCGCGGCCGTCGCCCACGTCCTCGTGGTCGACGACCAGCCCATCGTGCGCGAGTTCCTCGCGGGGATCCTCGGGCAGAAGGGCTATCGGGTGACCCTCTGCGCGACCGGGCAGGCCGCGCTCGAGAAGGCCCACGACGACGCGCCCAACGTCCTCGTGACCGACCTCAGGATGGGCGAGATGGACGGACAGGAGCTCATGCGCCGCATGCGGGCGGCGCACCCGGCGGTCGTGCCGATCGTCGTGACCGGCTACGGCACCGTGCAGCACGCGGTCGACCTCATGCGCGACGGCGCCTTCGACGTGCTGACGAAGCCGTGCCCGGCGCAGGAGATCCTCGCGACGGTCGCGCGCGCGCTCGAGCACCACCACGCCCTCCAGGCCAACGCGGACCTGCGCGAGCGGCTGCGCACCCACGAAAAGCTCGCCATGATCGGCAAGCTCGCCGCGGGCGTCGCCCACGAGCTGAACAATCCGCTCGACGCGTCGCTGCGCTGCGTGCGGATGGCGATGGACCGCATCGGAGGCGACGCGGAGGCGAAGGAGGTCCTCGACCTCGCGCACTCGGGCCTCCTGCGGATGGCCGACATCGTGAAGTCCCTGCTGACGTTCTCGCGCAACGCGGCGCTCGAGCAGCGTCGCGAGGGGCTGCATCGGCTCGTCGAGGAGGCCGCGACGGGCGTCAGCCTCGCGCTGGGCGACGACGCCCCGACGTTCGAGCACCCCCTCCACGGCGAGCTCGCCGACGCGCAGGTGCCGCGCGGCCTCCACCAGGTGCTGACGAACGTGCTCCGCAACGCCGCCGACGCGACCGGGCCCACGGGGCACGTCCGCGTGACGGCGTCCCGCGACGCCGACCGCCTCCGCATCCGGATCGTCGACGACGGGCCGGGCATCCCGCCCGCGGTCCTCCAGCGCGTGTTCGAGCCGTTCTTCACCACGAAGGCGCCGGGGAAGGGGACGGGCCTCGGCCTCTCCATCTCGGCGCGCATCGTCGAGAAGCTCGGGGGAACCATCTCCATCGAGTGCCCCCCTCCGGGCGGCACAGTCGTGACCATCGCCCTCCCTGCGCCCGCGGCCGTGGCCGTGGGCCCGGATCCCCAGTAGGAGCCCTCCGGTGGCAGGACGCATCCTCATCGTCGACGACGACCCGCTCGTCCCCCGCACGCTCCGGCTGATGCTCAAGAAGCACGGACACGACGTGGAGACGGCCGCGAGCGCCCCCGAGGCGCTGCGCCACCTCGCGGCCCACCCGGCCGACGTGGTCATCACCGACGTGAACATGCCGGGCGCGGACGGCTTCGAGGTCCTCCGTCGCGTGAAGGCCGCGTGGCCCGCGACCCAGGTGATCCTCGTCACCGGCTACGGCACGATCGAGAGCGCGGTGCGCGGCATGCGCGAGGGCGCCTTCGATTACGTCACCAAGCCCGTGCTCGACGAGGAGATCCGCCTCGTGGTCGAGCGCGCGCTCGAGTCGGTGCGCCTGCGCGCGGAGAACGCCGAGCTTCGCGCGGCCCTCGACCGCGCGAAGGGCGGTCGCAAGATCGTGGGCAGCGACCCGAGCCTCCAGCGGGTCTTCGACACGATCTCCGCCGTGGCCCCCACCCGTGCCACCGTGCTCGTCACGGGCGAGAGCGGCACGGGCAAGAGCCTCGTCGCGCGCATGGTCCACGAGTCGTCCCCGCGCAGCGGCGGGCCGTTCGTCGAGATGAACTGCGGCGCGCTCCCCGAGGGCCTCCTCGAGAGCGAGCTGTTCGGGCACACGAAGGGCGCCTTCACCGGCGCCGCCGCCGCCCGCACGGGCCGCTTCCTCGCGGCCGACCACGGCACGATCTTCCTCGACGAGATCGGGAGCAGCACCCCCGCCCTCCAGCTGAAGCTCCTGCGCGTCCTCCAGGAGCGCAAGTTCGAGCCGGTGGGCAGCGAGGAGCCCATCGAGGTGGACGTGCGCCTCGTCCTCGCCACGAACGAGGACCTCGGGAAGAGCGTCGCCGAGGGCCGCTTCCGGCAGGACCTCTTCTACCGGATCAGCGTCGTGCCGATCCACCTGCCCCCGCTGCGCGAACGCATCGGCGACGTGCCCCTCCTCGCCCAGCACTTCCTCAAGCGCTTCACCGAGGAGAACGGCAAGGCGATCCGCGAGGTGGACGACTCGACGATGACGATCCTCCAGTCGCACGGCTGGCCGGGCAACGTCCGCGAGCTCGAGAACGTGATCGAGCGCGGCGTCATCCTCGCCCGAGGCGACCGCCTCATGCCGGGCGATCTGCCGCCCGAGCTGACCAAGAGCGCGCCGGCTCCCACGGGCGACCGCCCGCTCCCCCTCAAGCGCGCCCTCGAGATCCCCGAGCGCGAGATCATCGAGCGCACGCTGCGCGCCCACGACTGGAACCGTCAGGCGACGGCGCGGGCCCTCGACATCAACCGCACGACGCTCTTCAACAAGATGCGGAAGTACGGCCTGCTCGACCTGCGATTTCACCCGCTCGAGCGGGCGTAGGCACCGCAGGATCGGCCTGGCGCGAGCCGTGGGCCCTTGCGCCGGACCGACCGGCGCGTCACGGCTCCTCTCCGCCGGGGTCCTGAACGGCGCCGCGAAGCTCCCAGGTTGAAGGAGGTTCGTCCGGTCGAACGCCCGCTCGGGGGCGACCTCCAGGGGGACGACGTGGTCCACCTGCGTGGCTAGCCTGGATTTCCACGGACCAGGGTTGACCTAAGTTCTCGGGTTCCCTGGCGCCGCCTGGGACGTCAGTCGGAGCTTTCGGCCGCCCCACCACGGAA
>JAYTCP010000710.1:0-2750 GCA_043736435.1 Planctomycetia bacterium
CTCGTTCGTCGGACGATGGCTTCCTCCAAGGCGAGCGGGGTCATGCAGGGCTCTACGTAGCCGGCATCCCCCAGGTCCTGCACGTACGTGCCGCGGTACCATGCCGTCGAGAAGCAGGGAACGCCTGCGTCACGTGCGTCCACGCACACGGAGGAGTCCAGGAGAACTGCTGCCGCAGCGTCCTCCAGGAGCACGGAGGCCGCCACGTCCGCCACGATGCGTACCCGTCTGCGCAGCGCCGTGGGGATCGCATCGGTGACCTGGGCATGGGTCTGGAGCGGATGGGGTTTGAGGACGACACCGAGGCCTGCGACCTCGGCAGCCCCGAGGACGGGCGGGAGGGTCTCGGCCATCCAGACATCGAGCGGGATTCGGATCAGGTCGGTCGGCTGGAGGAACACGACCAAGGTCCTGCGCTCGGCGCCCCGATGAGGGTGCCGGCGAGGGGGCCTGGGGAGCACCCGCGCCGCGGAGGATCCGAGCGCGTCCCTGTCGCGCAACCACCTGAGCGTGGCGTCGTCCCAGGCGAGGTGGTGATCGGCGAGCACCCTCTCCCTCGCGTAGTGTCCCTCGATGACTCCATGCTGGCGTGAGACGGTCCGACGCCCCATTCGCTTCGCTACCAGGATCGCCGCTCGATCTCCTGGGACGAACTCGTCGCCGACCACCAAGGTCCCGGCGCCCGTCGCCTCCAGCAGATGCCGCACGGCCACGATCGTGGAGATCACCTCCGGAAGGAAGACGGACGCAAGGAGAGAGAAGAGGGAGGTCTCCCGTAGGCACGTCCAGCGGGGCCACGCCTCACCGGCGTCGTCCCATTCTCTTAAGGTCGCCAGCGCCGCGGGAAGCGCAGCGTCCCGTAGCTTCCGCGCACGGCGGGGGTCCAAGGCAAGAGCCGACGCGAGCGAGACCACGGTCAGGTTCGCAGGCAGTTGAAGCCCGGTCGTGGCCCCGGGCCCGGTACACAGGAATAGCGCGGGGCCCCCTCCGCAGAAGTCGAGCGCCTCCAGCGCGGAGCGTGCCGGATTGACGTACGAGGACACGAGGATGACATTCGCGGGCGTCATGCGAGGCTTCCTCAGGAGTCGTGCGCGAAGATCCCCGGAGGGGTCGAAGCGCGACGACAGGGCGAGTGCGAGGCCGCGTGGCCCCGCGCGGCGGAGACGCCTGAGGAAGCTCCTGCGCCGGGTGCTCTCGGTAGTCGGGAGGACCCGAACCTCGTCCACTCGGTCGTGTCGGAGAGCGCCACGGAGAAGGCGTTCGGAGGGTCCCCCCGGTGTCACCGAGATCCACTTGCTGTCGGCGATGCCGAACTCCAGCGCGCGGAGCACGGTCAGCTCCTGGCGCCACGCCATCCGAAGGCAGTCGAGGAGCGGGACCCCGTCCACCTCCACGTCCCTCTCGCGGAGCGCTGCCAAGTCTCGGTCCACCACATCGTGCCAGGGACCGTCGTGGTGGGGGACGACTTGGCGAACCGCGACTCCCGGGAAGCGCTCGTCGGCATCGGCCCTCCATCCCGCCGACGCCTCGAAGGTGCAAAGCATGCGCCCGGGCGGGACCGTCGATGACGCCAGACTCGCGCGGCCCTCCACATCGACCACCAGCACGTCGCACGAGCGCTCCGAGCCCATGCCCGGTTCAAGCCTTCTCGAGCAGGTACATGACGTCGCACAAGCCTGGACTGTCCTCGTGGGCGAGACGGCGCTCCCTCACGAGGCGCAGCGTCGGGAAGCGCTCCTGCCAGGCGGCCCGGAAGTCGCGCTTCCACAGGAGACCAGAGTGGCCGCGGTAGGCGACCTCGGTCGGCATCGCCGCCCAGTACTCGAACCCCCATATCCAGCGACTAGAAACCCGATGGATCTCGTCCATGACACGGTCCAAGTCGGAGGGGGGAACGTGAATCAGCACGCCGCTGGTGAACACGAGATCGAACGAAGCGTCCGGGAAGGGGAGATCCGTCGCCCGGGCCACGCGGAGGTCCGCTCCTGGCAGGTGTGCCCTCGCCTCGTCGAGCGCTCCCTGCTGCAGGTCCACGCCGCTCATCCGTGCGCCCGTGAGTGGCCCCAGGTGACGCAGTTGCATGCCGACGTTGCACCCGACCTCGAGCACGCTGCGCAGTGCGAGAGGGCCTAGAAACTCGTGGTTCAGATCCGCGCGGGAGACGCCGAAGCGATCGACGTAGAGCGCGTCGAGCGCGTCCTTGGACCCCGAGTTTCGACGGGTGTATTCTCGACCAAACTCTCCTTGCCAGCGCTCGGCAGCATCCGTCATCGGAAGTACCTCCGGCGCGGTATGCTACACGTACGTCGCCAGATGATGGCCCGCGTCGCGACAGGCAGGTTCCGGGCCCCGGGCGGAATGCGGCATGGAACCCGTCGTGATCATCCAGGCTCGGATGAGCAGCACCCGGCTTCCCGGGAAGGTGCTTCTTCCCTTGGGGACGCGCCCGGTCCTCGGGCACGTCGTCGATCGTTGCCGGTCCGCATCCCCGCGCGTCGTGGTCGCCACGTCGACGGGAACCGAGGACGACGTGATCGAGCGGTGGTGCGAGTCGGAGGAGGTGGCGTGCGTCCGGGGGAGCCGGGACGACGTGCTCCGACGCTTCCTCGACGTTTTCGACCTCCTTCCCGCGGTGGCCGGGATCCGGGTGACGTCCGACTGTCCCCTGGTGGACCCCGACGTGATCCGTGCCGTGTGGGAGGCCGTGACTTCGGGGGGAGCGGACTACGCATCTGTCGCCTCCCACTGGC
>JAYTCP010000711.1:0-1959 GCA_043736435.1 Planctomycetia bacterium
CGCGGCGGCCCGGACGGGCGCCGAACGCCGCGATGCGCCCGAGGAGGGCCGCGACGGGCACGGCGGCTGCCAGGACGGCCAGGGCGAGGAGCGGCCGTCCCTCGAGCTGCGCGACCACGGGGATCGAGCCGAAGAGGCGGTGGGCGATCGCCGCGCCGAGGAAGAGGAGCAGCAGGCCGACCGCGATCCGGCGCGACGTGCGGCGGCCCTTTAAGGCCGCGCGGGCCCGGGCGAGGCGGGACAGCTCGAGAACGAGCGGAGGGGGCACGCCCCCGAGCCTACCCGGGTCGGGCGGGGCGGCCCCAGGTACGGGCGGGCGGCCCGTCGGCGGGGTCGCGGCGGAAGGGGCCGGGCTCCGGCCCCGTGTCACAATCCGCCGCCGATGCAGTACCTCGCCCGCGAGATCCTGGCCTGGTGCCTGATCCTCCTGGGGGCGTTCTTCCTCGCGAAGGCGATCGTGGCGAAGGACCAGAAGTGGGCGATGAAGGAGCTCCTGGGGCTCCGAATCGACAAGCTGAAGGCGTTCCGCAACCACATCAACCAGCGCCTCGAGGCGGGCTTCGGGTTCCTGTTCGTCCTGGCCGGGGTGAGCATCCACCTGTACGTGCTGCTCAGGAAGGGCCTCGACGCCAAGGGCGCGCGCGAGGCCTACGGCCACATCGCCGAGTACCTCGGCGGCACGGTCCTCGCGATGGTGGTGCTCGCGATCCTCTTCCACCGGGTCTGCCGCTACGTGAGCCGCAAGAGCTTCGTGGAGCTGCTCTCCTACCTGGTCGTGCGCTACCGCTACCGGATCGAGGACGACCAGGAGCTCTTGAAGGAGATCGGGGAGATCCTCGAGGTCGAGCACCGCGACGACGACACGGTCGAGTCCTACACGGAGCGCGTCGAGGCGCGCATGGGGCTCGAGAAGGTGCGGGAGCGACTCGTCGCCCGCCACAAGAAGGTCGAGCTGAGCTGAGGCGGCGTGAGGGAGTCCCCATCGGGACGGGCGGAGGCGCGACGGCGCCCCGTCCTCCGCGACGCCGTTTGTCCGGGGCGCCGGGGGCGCGTACGCTCGTCGCGCCATGGCCGAACCGGACCCCACTTCGCCCCTCTCCGCCCCGTACGATCCGAAGACGATCGATCCCGCCGCGCAGGCGCTCTGGGAGACCGAGCGCTGCCATGCCTTCGATCCGTCGTCGAAGGCGCCGGTGTTCTCGGTCGACACCCCCCCGCCGACGGTCTCGGGCGCGCTCCACATCGGCCACGTGTTCTCGTACACGCAGGCGGAGTGCATCGTCCGCTACAAGCGGATGCGGGGGTTCAACGTCTTCTACCCGTTCGGCTTCGACGGGAACGGCCTCCCGACCGAGCGCCTCGCGGAGCAGGAGCACGGCGTGCGGGGCAAGGACCTGCCGCGCCCCGACTTCGTGCGCCTCTGCCTCGAGACGTCGAGGAAGTACGCGACGGCGTTCGAGGGCTTCATGCGGACGCTCGGGATCAGCGCCGACTGGAGCCTCGCCTACAGCACGATCGACGAGCGCTGCATCCGCATCTCGCAGCGCGGCTTCCTCGACCTCTGGAAGAAGGGCCATGCGTACCTGAAGGAGGCGCCGACCCTCTGGTGCACCCAGTGCGGGACGGCGCTCGCCCAGGCCGACCTCGAGGCGAAGGACAAGGCGGCCCAGTTCACGACGCTCCGCTTCGATCTCACGGGCGGAGGTGCCCTCGAGATCGCGACGACGCGGCCGGAGCTCCTGCCCGCGTGCGGCGCGGTCTTCGTGCACCCCGGCCACCCGAGAGCGCGCGAGCTCCTCGGGCGGCGCGCGATCGTCCCGTTACAGGGCCGGGACGTGCCGGTCCTCGCGGACGAGAAGGCCGACCCCGAGAAGGGCACGGGCCTCGTCATGTCCTGCACGTTCGGCGACAAGACCGACGTGGAGTGGTTCCACAAGCACGGGCTCGAGCTCCGCCAGG
>JAYTCP010000712.1:0-1886 GCA_043736435.1 Planctomycetia bacterium
GGCTGTCAACGCAAAAAAACACAAGCGGATGGGGCCTAACGTGCGTTCGGCCGCAATGGGGGGTAGCGAAGCCCCATCCCCGTAGGTCGCTGTTCGTACGTCGTTGGGCCGGCCGCGGCCACGATCCCCCCCACCCCGCAGGAATCGGTCGGCGACGGGTCGGACTGCAGTCCCGTGCGGGGTCGCGCTCCGCATCGACGACGCCGCGCGCCGACGCGAAAAATCTTTCCGCGGACCGCGTGCGCGGAGCCCCCGATCCCCCCTGCATCCCCCCCCTGACCGCGGCTCGCCTACCCGCCGCGGCCCGTGATCCAGCGCGGCCAGGTGTGCAAGACGAAGTGCGCAATCCAGTCGGAATGGAGGATCAGGGGCGCCGCCCCAAGCGAGAGGAAGATCCCGAACGGGATCGACGACCGGTGCAGCGTGAAGGTCCGCAGGAGGTCGGCCTGGTCGTCGGTGGGCGCCTCGACCTCCACCGCGACGAGGTGGCCCCCGCCGCCCCCGTCACTCGAGCGAACCGTTCCTTCCAGGTCGAGCCGGACGTCCTTGCCGTCGTCGGCCCACACGGTGTCGGCCGGCAGGGTGACGGACAGGGCGACCTCGCTCCCGACGGCGGGGGGCTCCCCCGCCGCGACCAGGGCGCCGATGCGCGCGGGGCCCGATCGTCCCTGGACGATGCGGGCGCGCGAGAACGGGAGGGCCCCGCCGCCGCCCCGCGGACCGAGGGTGCCGGCGACGGGGGCGAGGGTGGACCGCCGGGCGAGGACCAGGAGGCCGCCGAGCACCGCGCCGCCGACGCTCGCGAGGAACAGGACGTAGAGCACGTCGGGCCACCGCGTGAAGGCGCCGATCATCGCGAGCAGCTTCACGTCGCCGAGGCCCATGCCCTCCTTCTTGAGGAGGAGGAAGCCCACCCAGCGCACGCAGAGGAGCAGGAGCGCGCCGAGGGCGGCGTTCGCGGCGGCCTCGATCAGGCCGGCGAAGTGACGGTTGTGGAGCTCGGGGAGGAAGCCGGGCGAGCCCCAGCCCTCGATCACGAGGGCCGCGAGGCACCCGAGGGCGATGCCGGGCTTCGTGATCTTGTCGGGGATGATCCGCTGGTCCCAGTCGATGAAGGCGACGGCGAGCAGGGCCGAGAGGACGCAGGCCTTCGTCGCGAAGAGGGCCGTCTGCTCGTCGAGGGGGTGCACCGCGTGCACGGCGAGGAACAGGAGCGCCCCGAGGGCCTCGACGATCGGGTAGCGCGGGGAGATGGGGGCGTGGCAGTCGGCGCAGCGACCCCGCAGCAGGAGCCATCCGAGCACCGGCACGTTGTGCGACCAGCGGATCGCGTGGCCACAGCGGGGACAGTGCGAGGCCTTCTTGCTCAGGCTCTCCCCGCGGGGGAGCCGCCAGATCACGACGTTTAGGAACGACCCCACGCACGCGCCGAGGAGGCCCGCGAGCGTGGCCGCGAAGCCCGGGATCAAGGCCGGGCTCCGTCGGGGGCGGCCTCGAGCCCGCCGCCCGCGCGCCGGCGCCAGCGCGCGCCGCACCCCGGGCACCGGAGGCCTCCGGGCGCCGCGAGGGCCGCCTCGGCCCCGCGCAGCACCTCGCCGCACGCGCACGCGTAGCCGGCGGGACGCGCGGGGACGCCTTTCACGAGCACGTAGGGCGCGACGTCCTTCGTGACGACGGCCCCGGCGGCCACGAACGCGCCCTCGGAAAGGGTCGAGCCGCAGACGACGGTGGCGTTCGCGCCGATCGTCGCGCGGCGGCGCACCAGGGTGGGCGCGAACTCGTGGCGGCGCGAGACGTGCGCGCGCGGGTTGACGACGTTCGTGAACACCGCGCTCGGGCCGACGAAGACGTCGTCCTCGAGGGTCACGCCGTCCCAAAGCTGCACG
>JAYTCP010000713.1:0-4165 GCA_043736435.1 Planctomycetia bacterium
GGAACACGCCCTCCTCCTCGTTCCTTGCGCGGTGTGCCCCGACGCTCGGCCTCGGATCTGACTACCTTGTTTCGTGATCGCGCCTTACGGCAGAGCACCCGTGATCTCGTCGCCGTCGACGCGCTTGCCGGGGGGGGCCGCCCGCAGACGGCCCGCTCGGTCCTCCGGCTCCAAGAAGGGAGGCCGGCACGCCTGCCTCTCCACGCGCCCGATGGGCAGTGCGCGATCGAGTAGCGTGTCCCCATGACGATCCCCTTGGCCCCCGCGGCGCTCGACGCCGCGTGGCTCGAAGAGGTCCTGCGCGAGGGCCAGGCCCTGCCGGCGGCGCGCGTGCGGCGGATCTCCACGCAGATCATCGGCGTGGGGTACGGACTGGACGGAACGTCGGCGCGCGTCTCGGTCGACGGGGAGGGCGTTCCCCCCACGATCGTCGCCAAGTGGTGTTCGGCCGAGAATGCGCGGTGGGAGGCGCGTTTCTACCGAGAGGTCGCGCCGCGCCTCGACATCTCCCTGGCGACGCTGCTCGGCGCGAGGATCGACGCCGCGGGCGCGCGGGGCGTCCTCCTCCTCTCCGACGTCGCGCCCGCCAGGCAGGGCGACACGGTCGTCGGCGCGACCGGGGCGGAGAGCGATGCCTTGACCGACGTGATGGCGCGCCTTCACGCTCCCTTCTGGGGCGGGTCGGACCTGCCGGACCTCGCCCCGATCCCCCGCTGGGCCGGCGACGGACCGGGACAGGCGGCGCGGGTCGCGGAGGCGCTGCCGCGCTTCCTCGCCGAGTGGAGGGGGCGCCTCCCGCCCGCCGCGCTCGTCCTCGCGGCCGAGCTCCCCGAGCGCGTGAAGGCGGCGGTTAGGTCGCTCGGGCAGTCGCCGGTCACACTGGTCCACGCGGACCTGCACCTCGACAATGTGCTGTTCCTCGGCGACGGAACGCCCGTCGTCCTGGACTGGCCCTCGGCGTGCCGCGGAGCCGCAGCCCTCGACTTCGGGCGTCTCCTCGTCGAGGGGATGACGTCGGCCGCGCGACGCGCGCGCCAGAGTCGTCTGATGCGGCGGTACCTCGCGGCGCTGGAGTCCCGCGGGGTCCGATACGACTTCGAGGGGCTGCGAGCCGACGTGGGGTGCGTCGCGACGCTGCTCTACGCGGCGGCGGTCCGTTGGGCGGGCGGACCGCACGCGACGTCTCCCGACGTCCCGCGCGTTCCGCTGATCGTCGAGTCGCTCGTCCGCAACGGGGCCGACGCGGCGATGGAGTATCGGGCCGCGTGAAGGCCGTGCGACGGGAGCCGCGCCCCGGGCCGCAGCGCGGGCACGGCATGGAGGTCTGGCCGTCCGACGAAGGGGGGGGGCCGCTCCCGGCTCCGATTCTCCCGGGGGAGGCGCGATGGGACTGCGCTCGGCGGGGGCCTCGCGGCGGGCGAAACCACGCCAGTCGCCGCGGCATCGAAGGGTCCCACACTCGAGGAGACTCCCATGGGCGACACGAAGGACAAGATCAAGGACGGCATCGACAAGGCCGCCGGCAAGACCAAGGCCGTGGCGGGCAAGGCCGTTGACAAGACGAAGGACGCGGCCCGGGCCACCGGCGATGCCGTGAAGCGGGCCGGCGAGAAGCTCAAGGACGCCGGCAAGAAATAGGGAACTTGCCGCCCCCGGGATCGACGCCCCGAGGAGGGGCCCCCGGCGGTCGGCAGGGACGCCGCCGGGTACGGCCCCGTCACCCCATGCGGGCTCCCCGGCTGCGTCTGCCCGAACTCTGCCCCGCGGGATGGGTCGCCCCCCGGTTCTCCGCCGATGTGCGTAGAATCCCGGCCGGAGGCCCCGATGCCCGTCAAGAAGTCCGCGCCCCCTGCGAAGTCCGCAGCGAAGCCCGCACCCAAGCCCGCCCCGAAGTCCGCCGCGAAGTCCGCGGCCGGTGGGGGAGCGGCTCCGAAGCGCTTCACCCTCTCGGAGACGATGGCCGCCCTCGAGAAGGCGGGATCGGCCCAGACGAAGAAGACGTACCTGCGGCACGGGGCGAAGGAGCCGCTCTTCGGCGTGCTGTTCGCGACGCTCAAGGACCTCTCCAAGCGCATCAAGGTCGACCACGAGCTCGCCTGCGCGCTCTGGGAGACCGGCAACTTCGACGCGCGCAACCTCGCGGTGAAGATCGCGGACCCGGCGAAGATGTCGGAGGCCGATCTCGATCACTGGGCGAGAGGCTACGGCGCGCGGATGTGCTCGGCCTACGTGGCGGCCCTCGCGTGCGAGGGGCCGCACGGGATCTCGCGGGCGCGCGCATGGCTGGCCTCGGCCGACGGCGAGCAGCGCACGACGGGGTGGACGCTCGTGGGCGCGCTCGCCATGCGTGACACGTCGATGCCGGACGCGTGGTTCGGCTCGCATCTCGCCACGATCGAGAAGACGATCCACGCGGTCCCCGACGGGGAGCGGGGGACGATGAACCAGACGCTCATCTCCATCGGGTGCCGGAACGCCGCGCTGCGCAAGGCGGCTCTCGCCGCGGCGAAGCGGATCGGTCCCGTCGAGGTCGACCACGGCGACACGGCCTGCAAGACGCCGGACGCGAAGGAGTACGTCGAGAAGGCGTGGACGCACTCGACCTCGAAGGGCTTCGAGAGCCCGGCGGCCCACGAGCGCAGCCGCGAGTCGATGCGGCTGCGCTGCTGACGCAGGTCGCAGGGGGCGCGGCCCGAGCGCTCACTTCGCGCGGCGCACCGCCCGCAGGCTCGCTTCCGCGCGCCGCACCACGCGATCGCACATCACGTCGCAGAGCGCGAGCGTCGACTCGTCGGTGAGCGTGTAGATCGCGCGCGTGCCCTCCGTCGTGCGGGTGACGAAGCCCGCCGCGGCGAGCACGCCGAGGTGCTTGCTCGTGTTCGCGTGGCTCTCCAACGCGTGGGCGGCGAGCTCCATCACGCTCTGCGGGCCCTGGCAGAGGAGCTCGAGGAGACGCAGGCGCACGGGCTCGCCGAGGACGCGGAACTGGTTCGCCGCCTCGGCGAGGAGCGCGGCCGGGCGGCGCTGGTGTGCGGCGTCCGACGGCGGCGCGTCGGAGGGGGGGCGGGGTGCGGGGCCGGGGGCGGTGCGGCGGCGGGGGGTCACTTCGGGGTGCTCCGGGAAGCGCCGGTCTCGATGGGAAGGTCGGCCTGGGCGGCCCACTCGACGAACGACCCGTCGTACCACCGCACGTCGCGGAAACCCAAGAGGACGTGCAAGGTGAACCACGTCTGGCTCGCCTGGTGGCCGGTGCGGCAGGAGACGATCACGGGGGCGGAGGGGGCGAGACCGAGGGCCGCGTACTCCGCGCGCAGGTCGTCCGGCGCCCGCCACCAGGTGCCGCGCTCCGAGGCGACGACGTCGGCCGTGTAGGGGCGGTTGAGCGAGCCGGGGACGTGCCCCGCCCGCGGGCCCGACGGGGCCTCGCCGCGGAAGGCCTCGGCGGGCCGGACGTCGACGAGCGCGGGGCCGCCCGGCGCGAGCGTCGCCTTCACGGCGTCCAGGCCGACGACGAACCCGTCCGCGCCGGCGCGCGGGACGTACGCCTTCGCGGGCGGCGTGGGCCGGTCGCGCACCGCCGGAAGCCCGGCGATCACCCAGGCGCCGAAGCCGCCCTCGAGGACGGCGACGCGACGGTGCCCGAGGGTCACGAGCGTCAGCACGACGTGCGTCGCGTCCTGGAGCTTCGGGCCCGCATAGACCACGACCTCCGTGCCGGCGTCGATGCCGAGCGCGCCCAGTCGCTTCGCGAGCTCGCTCGCCGGGAGCAGCTCGTCCACGACGCCGCCCCGCGGGCCCCGGACGGCCTTGATCGGCAGCGAGACGGCGCCGGGCAGGTGCCCCGCGGCGTACGCATCGGCTTCGCGGGCGTCGACGAGCACGACCGTGCTCCCGCGGGCCCGCAGCCAGGGGATCGACACGACGGTCGGCTCCTCGAGGCGCGGCGGATCCGTCGCGTACCGGCGTCCGGGCGCGGACGTCGTCACCACGGGGAGCGGGCGGAGCAGGAGCCTCGCCAGCTCGTGGCGGGGGAGGGCCGCGGTCGCGGCGGCCTCCGTGGTCGCGCCCCGCAGGGAGGGCGGCAGGAACAGCCCGCTGCGCAGGCCGTCGATGGCGTCGTCGAGGATCCGCACGTTCGCGTGGCCGCGGCGGACGAGCTCGACCC
>JAYTCP010000714.1:0-2981 GCA_043736435.1 Planctomycetia bacterium
GCGAGGACCTGATCGACCACACGCCGAAGGACGAGACGGTCCTCGTGAAGGTGGGCCAGGCCTTCGACGTCGTCGGCGACCGCACCCAGACCGACTTCCAGATCGACACGGGCCGTCGCCAGATGACCGACTCCTACCGGATCGTCCTCAAGAACCACAAGGACGTCCCCGTGCGCGTGGTGATCCGCGAGAACCTCTTCCGCTGGACGACCTGGGAGATCGCGGCGCCGAGCGACCCCTTCGTGAAGAAGGACGCGCGCACGATCGAGTTCGAGGTCGACGTCCCCGCGAACGGCGAGAAGGCCGTCACGTACGCCGCGCGATACGCCTGGTAGCGCCCCTACTTCTTCCAGCGGACCGTCATCTCCTCGCGCTTGCCGAGCGCCTTGCGCAGGAGCTCGATCATCGCCTTGTCGGCCCCTTCCTCGGCGAGCATGTCGAGGGTGTCCGCGTCGAACCAGTAGTCGCGGTCCTCCATCCCCTCCTCCTCCAGCTGGTCCTGGAGGAACTTGAACTGCTCTTCGGTAACGGTGCCGATCACGGCGCCGGTCTCGTCGTCGATGAGGCTGATCATGCCCCCACTGTAGGGACGGGTGGCCCCCCCGCCAACCCAAAGAAGGGGAGGGCCCTCCCCGCCCCTCCCCCGAACCTCCAACAAGAAGTCTCAGAGACTTCTTGCTAGAGGTTGCCTCACTTCGCGTACTCGGCGTAGAGGTGCGCGTAGACGCCGCCGCGGGCGAGGAGGTCGTCGTGGCGGCCGCGCTCGGCGATGCGGCCGTTCTCGAGCACGAGGATGAGGTCGGCGTCCCGGACCGTCGAGAGGCGGTGCGCGATGACGAAGGTGGTCTGACGGTGGGAGAGGGCACGCAGGGCCCGGAGGAGGAGCGTCTCCGTGCGCGTGTCCACGGCGCTCGTCGCCTCGTCGAGGATGAGGATCGACGGCTCGGAGAGGTGCGCCCGCACGAAGCACACGATCTGCCGCTCGCCCTCGGAGAGGTTGGCCCCGCGCTCGCCGACGTCGGTGGCGAGCCCGGCCGCGAGCCCGTCGAGCACCTCGAGGCAGCCCAGCGCGGCGAAGCCGGCGCGGGCGTCGGCCTCCGTCAGGTCGGCGCGGACGAAGCGGAGGTTCTCGACGACGCTGCCGGCGAAGAGGAAGTTCTCCTGCAGGACGATGCCCATCTGGCGGTGGAGCGCGGCTCCGGCGATCGTGCGCACGTCCTTGCCGTCGAAGCGGATCGTGCCCTCCTGGGGCTCGTAGAAGCGCGCGAGGAGGTTGAGGATCGAGGTCTTCCCCGCGCCCGTGTGGCCCACGAGGGCCACGCGCTCGCCGGGTCGGACGTGGAAGGAGACGTCCTCGAGCTGGCGTCCGCCGGCGCCCGAGGGCTCGTACGAGAACGCGACACCCGAGAACTCCACCTCGCCGCGCAGGCGTCCCGGGTCGACCGCGCCGGGCGCGTCGGCCACCTCGGGGGAGGTGTCGAGGAGGAGGAAGATGCGCTCGGCCGCGGCACCCGCGATCAGGCACTCGTTGTAGAGGCTGCCCAGGCCCTCGACGGGGGACAGGACGAAGCCGAGCAGCAGGACGGACTCGAGGAGGTCGCCCACGGACAAACCGGCGTCGACGACGCGCCCGGCGCCGAGCACCACGGCCGCGATGACGAGGGTCTGGATCGCGATGGACAGGCACGGGACGTACGCGCCCGTGACCCACGCACCCCGCAGGATGGCGCCGCGGTAGGCGCGCTGGAGGAAGGAGAGCTGCGCCGACGCGCGGTCCTCGGCGGCGAACGCCTTCACGACGCGCACGCCGGTGATGTGCTCGGCGACGTGGGCCGAGATGGCCGAGTGGGTCTCGCGGATGCGGCGGTAGGCCGGGAACCCGACCTTCTCGAAGAGGCGGGTCAGGCCCCACAGGACGGGGAGGGCCGCGAGGACCCAGGGGGCGAGATAGGAGTGCGAGAACGACAGCCGGGTGAACGCGAGCACCATGCTCGAGGCCATGCTCACGAGGACCACCGGGCCCCACGTGAGGAGGTGCTCGAGGCTGTCCACGTCGCGGTCGGCCCGGGCGAGGATGCGGCCCTGCTTCGTGCGGTCGTAGTACCGCATGGAGAGGCGCTGGAGGTGGTCGAACACGTCGCGCCGCATCCGGTGGATCACGTCGATGCCGATGCGGGTGGAGATCCGCAGCTCGAACACGGTCACCGTCACGCGGGCCACCACGCTGATCGCGAGCCAGAAGACGTAGACGAGCACGCCCGGCACGTCCCCCTGCGTCAGGGGGCCGTCCACGGCCTTCTTGAGCAGCCACGGGTCCGTCACCATCGAGCACACCCACAGGGTCTCGATGCTCAGCGCGAGCAGGAGCTGCCTCTTGTGCGGCGCCAGGTAATGCAGGAGCCGGCCCCAGGTCGCCCGTGTGAGCGGCACCTTGGCGAACTCCTCCTCGAGGTCCATCTCGGCGGTCACGGCAGGGTCCTCTCGAGGGCCTGGTGCTCGTGCACCTCTCGGTAGAGGGGGGACGCCGCCAGGAGCTCCACGTGGGTGCCGACGGCCGCGACCCGCCCCGCCTCGAGGACCGCGATCCGGTCGCACCATCGAAGCGACGTCGTCCGCTGGCTGATCACGAGGGTGGTCCGCCCCGCCGCGGCGGCGCGGATGCCGCGGAACAGCTCGCGCTCGGTGGCCGCGTCCACCGCGGCGGTGGCGTCGTCGAAGAGCAGGACCCTAGGGTCCATCACGAGGGCCCGCGCGATCGTCAGCCGCTGCCGCTGCCCGCCCGACAGCGAGACGCCCCGCTCGCCCACGCGGGTGTCGTAGCCCTTCGGCAGGGCGGACACGAACGCGTCGGCCGCCGCGAGCCGCACGCACTCGACGATGCGCTCGCGCGTGGCCTCCGGCCGGCCGTAGGCCACGTTCTCCGCGACGGTCGCCGAGAACAGGAACGGCTCCTGGAAGACGAGGCCCACCGCCGCCGCGAG
>JAYTCP010000715.1:0-4057 GCA_043736435.1 Planctomycetia bacterium
CGCGGGCGTGGGACGAGGCCGGATCGCTCGGCGGCTACGTCGGCGCGCACGCCCACGGCGACGAGCCCCTCCGGGCGGGCCTCCTCTCCTGGCATCGCCTGGCCGCCGACGTCCCGGCCGACCCTGCGCCTCTGCGGCGCCGCGCGAGGGCGTTCCTCCTCGCCGACCCGGTCGGCGGGGGCGCGTGCAAGCGCTCCCTCCTCCTCGCGCGGTGGTGCGTCCGTCCCGACGACGGGCTCGATCTCGGGCTGTGGACGGGAACGCTCACGCCTCGCGACCTGCTCGTTCCCCTCGACACGCACGTCCACCGGGTCGCGCGACAGGTCCGCCTGACGGCTCGGCGCGCGCCGGACTGGAAGGCCGCGGTCGAGGTGACGCGCGGCCTCTCCGCGTTCGACCCGGACGACCCCACCCGGTTCGACTTCGCCCTCGCGCGCCCCGGCATCGTCGGCGCGTGCCGTCACCGCCACGTGGCGGAGATCTGCAGCGGCTGCGATCTCGTGAGCGCGTGCCGCTACGGGACGCCGCGGGGCGCACGCCCGCGGACGCGCGCCGCGGGGGTCACCAGTCGACGCCGAACTTCGGGTTCTTCTTGAACCAGATCTTCGCTTCCTCGCTCGAGTCGAAATGCTGGCCCGTGATCGCGAGCAGGGCGTCCACGGCGGCGGGCTTCACCGCTGCCCACGTCTTCCAGCGCGCCTCCCAGTAGGAGGCGGGCGGGTTCGAGGCGTCGTTGACGCTGCCCGCCCTCGGCTCGTCGAGCCAGAGCGCGAGCATCTTGCACGGGCGCTTGTCGGTCTTGACCAGGGTGAAGTAGCGCGCCACGGCGATCATGGCCTCCGTGCTCGGCACCTGGCGCCAGATCGACTGGACCTCGTCGTAGCCCCGTGCGTCGAGCGGGGCCTTCGTCGCGGCGAGCGCCTCGAGGAGCGCCGCCTTCACGGCCCACCGCTTGTCGTTCACCGGCAGGGCCCATCCGCGCCAGAGCGCCGCCGGCGTCCTCGGACCCGCCCGTTCGCCCAAACACCGTGCGGCCTTCACGGCGACCTCGACCGACGTGTGGACGAGGAGCTTCGAAAGGGCCGGCTCGAAGTCCTTGTGGGCCTTCCCCGCCAGGGCCTCGAGGGCGGGGAGGGCCTCCCCGCTCGTCCGGGTCTTGAGCGCCTTCTTGAGCCCGTCGAGCAGCGGGGCGGCCTCTTCGTCGGAGATCGGCGTCAGGGGCGCGGGCACCGCGGGGGCGCCCGGCGCGCCCGGACCGGGCGCCGGAGAGGGAGCGACGCCGGGCGCCGCCGGCCCGGGGGGCTTCGGAGCCGGCGCGGGGTTCGGGGGCTCGGCGGCGAGGGCGCTTCGGGGAGCGGCGTGCGGGACCGCGAGGCCCAGGCAGCCCAGCAGGGCGAGGGTCGCGGGAGCAGCGGAGAATCGACGGCGCTTCATGGGACGTCGGGTCCGAGGGCGTCGAGGGCCTCCGCCGATCCTACCCGGGGGCGTGGGGGCTCGCTATCCTCCCCCCCTTCCGGGACGCCTTCCATGCCCTCCGAACCGCTGTTCGATCTCGCTCTTGCCGATCCGACCTGTACGGTCGCGACGATCGAGGACCTCCGCAAGGCGAACCCGCAGCGCTTCGAGATGGAGCAGCTCACGCGGATCTGCTACGTGGACGACGAGCAGGGGCTCCTCGCGGGCGTGCTCGAGGTCGGCCTCGACCCGTTCTGGGCCCGCGGCCACCTGCCGGGCCGCCCCCTCATGCCCGGGGTCATGATGATCGAGGCCGCCGCGCAGCTCTGCTCGTACTTCGTGCGCCGGGTCTACGACGCGAAGGAGTACGGCGACCGCTTCTTCGGGTTCGGCGGCATCGACGCCGTCAAGTTCCGCGGCGCGATCCTCCCCGGGGAGACGCTCGTCATCCTCGGCAGGAAGGTCGAGATCCGCACGCGCCGCGCCGTCTTCGACACGCAGGGCTACGTCGAGGGCCGCCTCGCGTTCGAGGCCCGCATCACCGGGATGTGGGTGTAGCGGACGCGACCCAGAGCGCGGCGGTCAGGCCTCTCGCGCCCAGCGCCCCTCGGCGTGCGCGATCGCCTTCGCGACGTAGCCCGCGGCGATCTCGATCGCGTTCGCCCGACGCTTCCCCGGGTCGAGCTCCTTGACGATCTTCGCGGGCACGCCGACGACGAGCGACCACGCCGGCACGACGAAGCCCTCGGGCACCACGCACCCGGCGGCGACGATGGCGCCCTCCCCGATCACGCTGCGCCCGAGCAGCACCGAGCCCATTCCGATCAGCGCGTAGCGCTCGACCCTCGCCCCGTGGACGATCGCGCCGTGCCCGATCGTGACGTCCTCGGCGACGTCGTTGCGGATCCCGGTGTCGGCGTGGATGACCGCGCCGTCCTGGACGTTGCTCCGCGCGCCGACCGTCAGGGGCGCGTCGTCGCCACGGATCACCGCGCCGTACCACACGTTCGCGTCGGGGCCGAGGACCACGTCGGCCACCACGGACGCCGTGCTCGCGACGAACGCGGCGCCGCGTCGGAGCATGCGGGGAGCGTCGGGGGAGGTCATCGGGCAAGGAGCAGAGGGAGGAGGGAGGCGGCATTGGAGGTGGCGTGGACGATCACGCCCGCGAGGATCGAGCCCGTTCGCTCGTAGCACCACGTGAGCAGCAGGGCCAGCCCGAAGAGCGGGACGCCGGCGAGCAGATTCCCGTGGATGCCGGCGAAGAGGGCCGCGACGACGACGGCCCCCCACCGCACCCCGAGCAAGGAACGCGCCGCCGGGTAGAGCGTCCCGCGGAACACGGCCTCCTCGGCGAAGGGCGCCACGAGGATGCCGAGGACGGTGATCAGGATCGCGAGCAGCGGGCTCTTGGACTCGAGGACGTCCTTGACGAGGGCTTGGAGCTCCGGCGGCTTGCCGAGGACGAGCGTCAGGAGCGCCGCCATCGCAAGGGAGAGCAAGAGCACGATCGCCGCGGAGGCGAGGTAGCCGAGCCCGCCGATCCGGAGGCTCATCGAGATGGGCACCGTGTCCGTCCCCTGCGGCGGTCGCTCGCGGCGGGCGCGCACGACGACCCACACGGCGATGGGCAGGCTGGCGGCGCACATCCCCAGCAGGTTCAGCTCCGCAGGCAGTTCTTCGAACGTGCCCGCTCGGATCCCATCGACTGCGAGCGCGACGGCGACACCGGCCACGAACCACAGGAGGAAGATGCCCAGGGCGCCTACGACGGAGAAGGGTCGGACCGCCAGGGGCCGGGTCGGCGGCGGGGGCAGCAGCCCCTTCCTGACGTCGCCACGCTTCACGGCATAGAGGATGAGCACGACGAGCCCTGCGATCGCAGCGCCGAACCGCAACACCAGCATCGACCACATCGCGAGGGGCCGGCTCATGATGCGCTCGTCGAGGACCTTCTCGGTGAAGGGCTCCGACGTCGTCGCGACGGGCGTCGAGGGCGTCTCGCCGCCGGCCATGCCCGACGGAGGGACGGCGTCCCCCATCCCGGAGCCCGGCGTCGAGGGCACCCCGGGGACCGGGGTGACGGTCGGTGGCAGCCCGCCGGCCGACGTCGGGGTTGAGGGGTAGGGCACGAGGAACATCGCCACGAGCGCGGCGAGGCTCAGCAACGCCGCACACGCGACGAGGAGCACGAGTGCCCCTCGGCCGGGCGGGGACGGGATCGACGGGGCGTCGTTCACGACCGCGGCGCCGCGATCGTGCCCTGCGTCGGGCTGCTCGCGCTCGGGGCTCCCTTCGGCATGCGGCCCGCGAGGAAGGCGTTGCGCCCCGCCGTGCACGCGTCGCGCATGGCCGCGGCCATCCGCACGGGGTCGCGCGCCTTCGCGATGCCCGTGTTGAGCAGCACGCCCGCGACGCCGAGCTCCATGGCGATCGCGACGTCGGAGGCCGTGCCCACGCCCGCGTCGACGATGATCGGCACCTTCGCGCGCGAGAGGATCGTCTCGATGTTGCGCGGGTTGAGGATGCCGAGGCCGCTCCCGATGGGGCTGCCGAGCGGCATCACCGCCGCGGCTCCCTCGGCCTCGAGGCGGCGCGCGGT
>JAYTCP010000716.1:0-1719 GCA_043736435.1 Planctomycetia bacterium
CGGCGGAGCCCGGGCTCACGATGCTCTTCGCCACCGGGCGCTCGGTCTGGGACGCAACGCGAAGGGTCGAGGTCTCCGCCGAGGGCCACGAGACGGTCCGGTTCGACGTGCTGACCGCGGGTGTCCTGCCGCCGAACCCCGCCGACCTCCTCTCCGGCCCGCGCATGCAGGGGTTCCTCAAGGAGGCCCGCGTCCGGTACGACGCCGTCGTGATCGATACGCCTCCCGTGAACCTCGTTTCGGATGCGTGCCTCCTCGCCCCGTACGTCGACGGCTTCATCTTCGTGATCCGCGACGGAAGGACCCACCGCGGCCCGTTCCACCGCGCAATTTCTCGCGTGCGCGCGGTGCGCGGGATGCTCCTCGGCGTGCTCGTGAACGCGGCCCGGTCCAATCGTGCCGGCGGCTACGGGTATGGGTATGGGTCGGGATACGGATATGGGTACGGTTACGGGAAGAAGTCCGCCGCGGATGCTTCGTCCGCCGGCGCCAAGGCAGGCGTGGCGGGATCCGAGACTGCGGCAGGCGACGCAGGCGCGACGAACGGATCGGCGGAGCATGCCGCGAAGCGGAACGGGCGGTCGACCCCGCGCAAGGACGGCGCCCCGGCGGTCACCGTGCGGGTGCTGCCGTCCCCGACGTCGAAGCCCACGTAGTGAGACGGCGGGAGCTCGAGATGGCGGCCCATGGGGCACGTGCCACGGTAGGTGCCCCCGCTTCGGCCCCCGACTCTCCGTACGTGCTCCTCGTGGGCGAGGACGGCACCTGGTTTCGCCGCGACTACGAGCGCGCATTCCGCGAAGCGGGGCTTCACGTGGCGTTTGTGCCGACGGAAGCGCCGGAGGACGGTCCCGAGACGGGCATGCCGGGTGACGGTCTGGCCCGGGCACGTGGGCGCATCTATGAGCGGGTTCGGTCCTTGGTCGCGGAGAGGGAGCCCACGCTCGCCTTCTTCTATGCGTACGACCGCTCGCTGAGCTCTCCCCTCCTGCGCAGGATCCGCGGCCTTCCCTGTCCTTCCGTTCTCCTCCACGTGGACATGGTGGGTCAGTGGTACCACTCCATCCGCTCGTGTGCGGCCTTCACGCGCGTTCTCGCGGCTCAGCGCGAGCACAGCGGTGCGTTGCGGAGGCGTGGCGCCCGAGTGCTCCACTGGCCCATGGCGGGCTTCGCGACGCAGCCCGACTGGTCGGCGCCCCGTCCTCCCGTCGTCCGGTTCGTGGGGACGCCGTCGCCGGCCCGCGTCCGCGCCCTCTGCGCGCTCGTGGAGGCGGGAGTCGAAACCGAGATTTTCGGGCGGTGGCAGGAGGGCGGAGCTACGCCCGATTCGGTCGACTCGGCTCGCTCCACGGCGCGTTCGATCGGAGGGATCCTGAGGCGCGCGCGCCGCGGCCTCCACGCCGTTCCCCCGATCCTGCAGGAGGAAGGACTCCGCGCCCTGATCCGGCGAAGGGCAGCGTCGCGCCCTCCGACCGAAGGGGTCCCGGCCTCGGTCCGATCGCGCCTCCGTGGACCGATCTCCGACGACGCCCTTGCCCGAACGCTCGCTGGGGGGCAAGTCGCGCTCGGCTGCGCCGACACGGCTACTGGGACGGGCGCAGGCGCCCGCCAGATGAGGCTGCGCGACTTCGAGGCCCCGCTGGCGGGGGCGTGCTACCTCACCCAGGAGTCGCCCGGCCTCGCCGAGAGCTTCGTGCTCGGGCAGGAGGTGATGGTCTG